>JAYTBD010000882.1:0-2710 GCA_043737155.1 Fimbriiglobus sp.
CGAGCGTCGGCCGAACCATCCCGGGGTGGCCGAGACACCCGATGACCCCACCTTATGCGAAGCGACTTTTGGTCCAGTGAATGGGGTCCACTTCAGATCTCGCCTGTTTGAGATCGAAAGCCACACTTTCCAACCAATTGGTTACGTCACCGAGCCGGACGAAATTCCTCTTACGGAGTTCGACTTTGCCATCATTTCCCCCCGACAAGTCGAGGTCGAACCAAGCGTCCGTCGATTCGTCGAACGTCGGTTCGGCCGAGGCTAACACCAAGGGAGAATGGGTTGCCGCGATGATTTGAATCTTGTGCTGTCGCATGTAACTGAGAAGATAATCTCAACAGCGAGCCGAGGATTGACCGTTGCCATTTCGGGTGGAGATGACTTTCTAACTCGTCGATCAGAAAGATAACCCGATTGGCTCGCTTTTCGCCGAGCAATTTAGCCGCACTTGCATTTTCGATGCGTGACCAAAGAAGCATATATGCTAAGGCGGTTATTCTTCGAATACCGGCAGAAGCTTTGAGAATAGGAACGGACTTAGCATAGGCGGTATGGAGGGAGGGGATCTTTCGCGTATCGCCGATCGACATTTGAACCAACTCGCCGGGCTGCAACCGATCTTTCGGTATTTGCGAAGGAGACAAAGACCTCAACATCACATTCATGATTCGTGCGGCCTGACCATCTTCGCGGATCCAGTTCGCCCAGTCGACCAATAGGCCATTGCAGACAAATGTTTCGGCTCCCCCCGATTCGATTTTCAAACCGTCCCACACTTCTTTCGGAGACAATACAAATCCCGGCAACCGATCTTGAACGTCGATATTCCCCTTCGTTTTCCAGTAGTTGCGGGCCGGATCCCAAACGGAAAATGCGCCGTCGGCATGGGCGTAAATCACGAGGCCTGGGTTCCAAGGCCGTCCGGCCTTTCCCACCCAAGCTTCGTCGCGTGGCGCGTAGGTGCTGAGGTATCGGACCGACTTCGACTTGGAACCGACGCCGAACTCGATCGACGCAGTTTTTTTTGGATCCGATGGACGAGCGGCATATCCGGACGTGAGTTTGGAATTGAGATCTTGGGGCCACTTGCGCGTCAGCGCCCACCACGCGACATCGAGTAAGAAGCTTTTGCCCAGACCGTTGTCGCCTGTAATGAGGTTCAACCGCGACCCGAATTCCAATTCCATTTCGGGAGCGGGACCGACGTTTTTGAGTCGCAGGAACTCGAGCATTGGATTCCGCCTGCCGTTCGAACCGGTCCGTATCCACAGGAGACTTCCGACTCGATTGGTCCAGTAGGTGGACCGACTGGTCAAGGCGGCGCCCCATCATCTTAGGACTCCATCGGATAAATCAAATCCGAGGCTGAACCTGTTCCGACCCACCCGCCCGTTTTCACACAACCCCTTCCCCCGTATCCTACTCCGGAACAACCTGCGATCCCGATGAGACCTCCGCCCATGGCCGGACCGAACCCGTACGACAACTGCCCCTGCGGCAGCGGCAAGAAATTCAAGTGGTGCTGCACCGCCTACTGGGACAAAATCGAAACCGGCTTGGCGATGCTCGAACAGGGCCAAGTCGAAAACTCCCTCAAAATGATGGAGATGCTCGTCAAAGAGCACGGCAAAGTCCCGCAGACGTGGGGCTTCTACGCCCACGTGCTCTTCCGCGTCGATCAAGTTGCCAAAGCCGAAGAGGTGCTGGAGAAAGCCTTCGCCCTCGATCCGAACTTCGCCATGGGCTACCTCCTCAAGGGGATTTTCCGCCAGAGCGAAGGCGAGGTGATCGGGGCGCTGATCCTGTTCCGCAAAGCCGCGGAGTGCTATTCGCCGGAAGCCGTGGACCGCTTGGCCCAAGTCCACGAGATGATCGCCCAGTTCGAATTGCGACTGAACCGCCCCGTCGCGGCCGCGGCGGCGCTGGCCCGGGCGTTGAAGTTCAGCCCCGGCGACGAAGAAGCCAAGGGGCAGTACGACTCACTTTTCGGCGACCAATCCCGGTTGCCGCACTGCGCCCGCAAGATGTATTCGCTCCGGCCGACCGCGCAACCGGCCGACTTACCGAGCACCGGTCGCCTCTCCGAAGTGAAGAAGGCTTACGAAGATCTGACCGCGAAAATCCCGGGCGACCCGGCCGCGTGGTTCAACCTCGGCGTCGTGCGGGCGTGGCTCGGCGACCAAGGGCCGGCGCTCGAGGCGCTGACCAAAAGTTTGGACGCCGAATACGACGACGCCAACGCCGAAGAGACGGCCGCGCTCGCCGAGGTGCTCAAGTGCGGGCAAGGGATGGAAGCGGAGTGCGATTACAAAGAGTACCGCTACTACCTGCAGATCCGCGATCCGAATGCGGTGCTGCAACTGCTGCAAGCGTGGGACGCCGAAGGCCGGATCATGGGCGCGCAGTCCGACGAGAGCGGCCAGAACTTCGGCTGCATGCTCGTCGAACCGCTGCCGAATCTGCTCGATACCGGCACGACGATGGCCAGGGTGCTCGGCAACCTCACGATCAACGGCGGGCTCGTGCGGCTCTGGTCGGGCGATAAGCGCTCGGCCCAAGACATCGCGGTGGAAATGCGCGACCGGCTGAACATGGCCGTCGAAGCGCCCGTCGAAGGGACCGGCCCCCCGCAGTTCGGCGAGATCGTTCAAGAGGCGTTCGCGTATCCGATTCGCATGACGGAGATCACCGAGGCCGAGATCAAGCTGAA
>JAYTBD010000883.1:0-6707 GCA_043737155.1 Fimbriiglobus sp.
CCGCCGAAGAAGCGCCGCAGCGGGAATAGCCCGCGCGGCGTCTGCACCCATTTGTCGTCGACGGCCCGGCTCACGGTCGTGACGTGGACGCCGACCAACTCCGCGATCTGTTCCATCTTTAGAGGGTGGATGAACTCCGGGCCTTTGTCCAAAAACTCGCGCTGGTGGTTGATGATCGCCTTGGTCACCTTGATGAGAGTCGCACGCCGCTGTTCGATCGCGCTGAGTAGCCAGTTCGCGGCTTGGAGTTTCTCCTTCAGCTTGTCGCGCGCTACCTTCGGCTGGCTGCGATCCTTCACCACGCCGATGTAGCGCTTGCTCAAGCGCACGCTCGGCAACCAATCGTCGGTCAGGCGGATTTCAAAATCGTCGGTGTCGGTCCGTTCGACGATGATGTCCGGCACGACGTAGCGGGTGTTCTCGGCCGCGAAGACCCCGCCCGGTTTCGGGTCGAGCTTCCGCAATTCCTCGATGGCTTCTTGAATCGCATCCAAGCTGAACCCGGTGCGTTTTTGCACGAGGGGCAAGCGGTTGTAGGCGACATCTTCCAAGTGGTTGGTGATGAGCGACCGCACCAAATCGGCGTGCGGTGTCTCATCGGTCACCTGCAAAATCAAGCATTCCTTGACATCGCGGGCGCCGACGCCGGCGGGGTCGAGCGTCTGCACGACTTTGATCGCGCTCTCGATTTCATCCGCGGCGGCGGTCCGCTTCGCGTAGCTGTGCGCCAGTTCTTCGACCGTGATCGGCTGCAATGATTTCGGGGAATCGGGGTCGTGCCTGAGCAAGTAGCCGTTGTCGTCCAAGTGGGAAATGACGAAGCGCACGAGGTCGCTTTCCGACTCGCTCAATTCGAGGTAGCCGAGTTGCTCGGCGAGGTGCTCGTGCAGGGTCAGCGGGGCCTCGGCGATGTTCTGCATCACGTCGAGCTTGCGCTCGCCGAGTTCGTCGATGGCGCCGCGGCTGGGCCTGTTCTCCGCGTCGAAGTGGTCGCTCCAATCGCTGTTGAGTTCGTCGAGCCGGGCGAACTCGGCATCCCCGGATTCGTCGTGCTTGAGGATGCCGTCCGGGTTGAACTCGACTTCGCCTTCGGTCTCCTCGACCTCTTTCTTCTTCGTGTCGTTTTGTTCGAGGAACGGATTCTCTTGGAGTTCCTCTTGCACGCGATCGAGCAAATCGGTGATGGGGAGAAGGAGGACCTTCATCGACAGGATCATCCGCCGCGAGAGCTTCTGCTCCTGGCGGTAATCCATCCGTTGTCCCATGCCCAAACCCAGACCGCTCATCCGTTCTCCAAAGTTGTTTCTTCGGCCGTTATCGGTCGGATCAAATCGCCCGCCGGCCTTCCAACGCGTCCGCGAGCATCTGCGAATTCGCCAATTCCAAGGACGACCCCGTCGGCAATCCGCGCGCGAGCTTCGTAATGGTCACGTCGCTCCCCGTCAAAAGAGTCGAGGCGAACAGCGCCGTGCCGTCGCCTTCCAGGGTGGGGCTGGTCGCCAGAATCACCTCTTTGACCCCGCCGCGTTTGACGCGATCCGCCAGCGGCGACAAGTTCAACTTGTCCGGGCCGAACCCGGCGAGCGGATCGAGCCGGCCGCCGAGGACGTGGTACAGTCCGCGGAAACTGCCGATGCGTTCGAACAAACTCACATCGCGGGACGATTCCACCACGCAGAGCACCGAGGCATCCCGGCGCGGGTTCGAGCAAATGTTGCACAGCTCCTGATCGGTCAAGTTGTAGCACTCCCGGCAGGGGTGGACGCGTTCGATCACGGATCGCAGGGCCGCCGCGAGGTCGATGGCGACTTGGCGATCCTCGTGGAGCAAATGGTGGACGATCCGCTCCGCGCTCTTGGGGCCGATGCCCTTGAGTTTGGCGAATTGCGCCAAGAGTTCCGGGATTGGGGTAATGGGATCGGACATGTCAGCCGCCCATTCCCGCCATGCCGCCGAGCATCCCCGCCGGCAGGCCCATGTTCGACGCCATCTTGGCCGTCTCGGCGGCGAGGAGGTCGCGGACTTTGCCGAGGGCTTGGTTGGTCGCGGCGATCACCAAGTCTTCGAGCATCTCGCGGTCGTCGAGTTTGAATGCGTCCTCGCCGATCTTGCAGGAGAGAATTTCCATCTTGCCGTTCGCCTTCACCGTGACCATCCCGCCGCCGGCCGTGCCCTCGGCGATAATGAGGGGAATGGAGGTCTGGAACTTCTGCATTTCGTCTTGGATCTTGGACTTGTTGCCCATTAGGCCCATCATCGCACTGAGTTCTTTGAACATGCTCGAACCCCGTCTGGTGGGTGGTAATCACTCGTCGTCCGGCTCGACCGCCGATGCGACTTCGGCACCGTCCTCCGGCACGTCTTCCGGGGCGAGTGCCCGGACCGGATTGGGGTCGAAGCCGTCTTCGACTTTCATCAATTGGGCGCCCAACACATCCACTGCCGCCTGGATGAACGGCAATTCCAAAAAGTCACTCCGTTTGGACGCCGGCGAAATCCCTTTCCCATTCGCGCTCGGAGCCGGAGTCGCTTTCGGATCCGGCGGCAGCTCCTCGATGCGAACTTGCCACTCGCTCCCGGTGAGCTTCTTCAGCGTCTTGCGGATCTCCTCAATGTTGCGTTCGTTCCGCAAGTACTCGACAGCGGGAGTATAGCCACTTGGGAAGCGGATTGCCAATGAGGTTGGCCCTAGAATTGCTGGCAAGTACGGGGATTCTGCCATCCTCGCGGAGATTACCGGACCGACGCCGGCCTTCAATTGTGGCCACAAATCTTGTATTGATAACGACTTAGCAGCGGCAATGCTTCCTGCTATCGCCGCGCTACCTTCAACCGGTGTTTTTTTTTTCGTACCTTCGAATGTCAGGGGCGGAAGTTTTCTTGCTCCCTCATTGGCAACAGTTTCGGTCCCACCGACCCATTGCGCCAGCTGCGCAACGCTGAGCATTTCTTCCAATCGACTCAGACGCACCAAGGCCATCTCCAGCAGAATTTGCGTGTGCGGACTGCCGCGCATCCGGAGTTTCGTCGTCGTCCAGATATCGAGACCCGCGAGGATAGTATCCAAGCTCGCAGTACTGGTCGGCGACCCCGGCACGCCGATGCCGCCGAGCATGAGACCGCGCCAATGCTCGATGATCTGGTCGGTTAATTCGCCGATTTGCAAGCCCCGCGCCGATGCCTCGGCCACCATTTCGAGCGCCCGTGCCGGGTTGCCGCCGAGCACCGCGTCGGCCAATTCTTTGACCCAGAGATCGCTGGCCGTCCCGAACAGCGAATGCACACGCTCCGCGGTGAGAGGGCCGTCGCTGAAGCTCAGGAGTTGATCGAGCAGCGTCTGCGAATCCCGCATCGACCCGTTGGCCCGCTTGGCGACGATTTGCAGCGCATCGTCGTCGGCCTGCAAACCTTCGCTCGCCACGATGCGCTTGAGGGCTTCGAAGATCTTTTCGGCGTGGACCGTGGCGAAATCGAAACGCTGGCAGCGGCTCAGAATCGTGATCGGGATCTTCTGCACTTCGGTCGTGGCGAGGATGAACTTCACGTGCGCCGGCGGCTCTTCGAGAGTCTTGAGCAAGGCGTTGAAGGCCCCGGTCGTGAGCATGTGGACTTCGTCGATGATGTAGATTTTGAACTTGGCGCGCGTCGGCCGGAAGCCGACGTTGCTGCGGAGATCGCGGGCTTCGTCGACCTTGTTGTTGCTGGCGCCGTCGATCTCGATGGAGTCCACGTCGTCGCCGTCGGCGATGCTCTTGCAGATGTCGCACTCGTCGCACGGCGTGGACGTCGGACCTCTCACGCAGTTGAGCGCCTTAGCAAGAATCCGCGCGGCCGAGGTTTTGCCAACCCCGCGGGCCCCCGTGAACAGGTACGCGTGGGCGATCCGCCCCGATGCGATGGCGTTCGTCAGCGCCGCGGCGACGTGCTCCTGCCCGATCAGCTCGGCGAACTGTTGCGGCCGGTACCGCCGCGCGACGACGGTGTACCCCGCCGGCTCCGGGTAATCGGGAGCCACGGGAGATTCCGGCGCGAGCGGCGTCGATTTCGGTTTGGGGTCTTTCGCTTTGGCCATGGGGGAATGGTATCCGGCATCGGCGTCCTCGCACAATGTCCGTTGCGGGCGTGTCACTCGTGCCAGCCGCCGGGCCGTCGGGCGGCGTGGACGAAATCGACCACCGTTACCCCCAATGGTCCGATTTCGTAGATGACGCGGTATCGGAAGCGAGCGATATAATATTCGCGGAACCGGTCCGGCGGTACACCCCCCTCTTCTACCAAGACGAACATTGTCGGGCTCGCCGCAATCATTCGACAGGCCGCACGGAACTCGGCCAGCACCAACTTTCGCCAACCCTTCGTTTTCGTCTCGCGATCAATGCGACGGCCCGCCGCCTGCACATCGGCGAGCACATCCTCTAAAACGCGGAGTTTCATTCGGGGATTTCTCCGAACTCGGCTTCGAGAATCGCCATGCATTCTTCGAGGGAGTACGTTTGGCAGGTGCCGGCGGCGATGGCGGCGCTGCGTTCGATCAATCGCTTACCAAGCCCCGTCCCCGACGGAGCGGGGGGGTGCAGACTCAGGGATAGGTCGAGCAAGAGCCACTCCCGAGCTTCTTCGGGCAGGCTCAGCACCCGGTCGCGGAGTTCGCGGACCTCCGCGGTGTCGTGGACGGCCAGCGCATTCATGGTCCCGCTCCTCACTTGAGTTCCCGCAAATAGATATTCCGCAATTGTAGTCCCTCGGCGGGCATGAACTTCAGCGCCGCACCGACGCTTGGCTCTTCGAACTCGAATACGGCCCGGTTCCACTCGCCGATCTTGACCCCCTTCGTCTGTTCGGCGAAGCGGGACTCGCCGAGACGCACCTCGCACCGCCCGATGCTCTTGGCGGGCAGCTTCCAATCGAAGAGCACCTCGTACTTCTTCGGTTCGATCTTGATGCTGACATCGTCACCGCCCTTGCAGGTCAGCGTTTCCCCCTGCACCAACCACGTCCCTTTTTTGCATCGCCATTTTCCTATCGACACGTGGTCGAACATACTGACGTGCCCCTTGCGTTCCGTGGCGATGTCCGCCGGTTTCGGGTTCGTGCTCGGCAACTCTTTGAACTTGAAGTTCCGATAGTGGCACTCGGCCCCTTCGCTTTCGATGGCGATATATCCCTTCCGCGGCGAGCACTCGCTAACGCCTGAGACTTCTTTGCCGTTCACGCTCAGCTTGATGGCCCCGTCGTTGGCGACGATCTTGTAGTGGTTCCATTCGCCGCCCCCCTTGGCCCGGTTCTCGCTCGGCAGACAGCGCTCGTACCCCTTGGGGTGCGGGCGGTCCGGTTTGCACTTCGCCCCCCAGATGCTGAAGATGTCGCCGTGGTTCGTGGCCCAGCCGACGTCCGGGTAGTTGACGAGCACTTGGACTTCGATGCCGCGGGTGAACGGCGAACCGACGGCCGGGAGGGAATCGCACCAGAGGAAGATGCCGGAGTTGCCGACTTGCTTTTTGTTGATGTGCATCCACTCGACTTCGAGTTCGAAGTTCTCGAACTGTTTGTCGGTGTGCAGGATGCCGATGGGCTTCCCGGTGGTGATCAGTTCTTTGTCTTTGACGGAGAAAGTGTCCGCCGCGCAGTTGCTGTTGTGCCAGCCGGTCAGATCCTCCTCGTTGAAGAAGGGGGCCGTCTTGGGTTCCTCGGCCGCCGGGACGAGGGCGAGCGATGCGAGGAGGACGAATGGGGTGAGTTTCCAAATCATGGGGAGGCTCCGGGGTCGATGACAGGCTAAACATCCAAGATGCGGCTATGCCAAATACCCGGCCTTCGACGCGAGTCGATGACGGAGAGCACAACGCACTCGTCCGCACGCACTTCGTAGATGACCCGGTAAGATGCGCGGAGGATCAACGCATTCCGAAATTCGCGGGAGGGGATCGGATCGTCAACGAGTGGGTACAAATGCGGTTGGGCTTCCATTCGCACGAGAGCGAGTTTGTAATCGCTCACGAGGCGAAAGCCGATCCCAGCCGTGCGGGCTTCAAGGCGTGCTGCGGCTGAGTACAAATCCCCATCCGCCTCTGCGAGAACACGGACGATCATTCCGGTGCCTCCGGAAAAGCGGCTCTCAGTCTCGCCTCGAGTCGCTCCGTCACCTCGCGCCAATCGTACGCTTTGATCTCACCCCTGTCGTAGGCCTCGACTCGCCGCAACAGTTCGGCTCTGACCTCGGCCTCGTAGGCTTCATCGGCTCGACGCTCATCCTCGAGCAATCGCGACAGCGAATCCATCGCTTCGGGGCTGAGGTTTACCACGCGCTCGACCAAGTCAGCCGTCAATTCCGGATGCAATGTTTCGGTCGCCGTCATCGCTCGCCTCCTAAAGGTTCCCCGCATCTTACTCCATCCCGCCTCGATTTTCCCCTGTCCGCCGTCCGCCTTCCCCGTTGAATGAAACTCACGCGAGAATCCCCTGCGGAGCCGCGATGAACGTGTTGATCCCCGAAGATGCGATCCGTGAGCGCGTCCGCGAAATCGCCGCCGCGGTGAACGCCGATTTCGGCGACCGCCTCTTCACGGTCGTCGGCATTCTCACCGGCAGCCTCGTCTTCTTGGCCGACTTGATCCGCCGACTCGAGCACCGCCATCAGATCGGCCTGCTCGAAGCGAGCAGCTATCGCGGCACCGCGACCACCGCCGGTACGCTCGTGCTCAACACCG
>JAYTBD010000884.1:0-2709 GCA_043737155.1 Fimbriiglobus sp.
CGACGCGGTGCTGGCAATCTTGGAGAGTGTTAGCCCGACGCGCGAGCGAGGGAGTCAACCGAGGATTTAGCCAAGATTCCCCGAGGTTCGGTGCTGGATTTGTGGATCCCGCCCTCGAACCGCCATCGGAAATCGGACGTAAGTCCCTGCGGCGCATAGGTCGTTCCGCACGGAGGAGTTCATTCCGCGGTAGGGTGGGTGGGTTGACGCCGGAATGACTCCAAGAACCGCTCGCACACCCCTCGCCGAGATCGAATAGAATCATTTTCCACTCCCTCGCTTGCGCGTCGGGCTAACCACACGAACGGATTCCCCGCCATGGGCATGGACAACTTCAGTGCGCACCAGCAGAAGATCATCAAGCGCTATTACAACAACCTCGACACCATCCAGCTCCAGAAGCTGGCGGAGACGGTGACCGACTTGTACTTGGCCGAGGGGAAGAAGGTCGAGAAGCTCTGGAAGACGGCCGTGGCCGCGATGCAGAAACTGGAAGTGCCCCAGCAGCGGATCGACCTGCTGGTGAAGTCGCAGAGCCTCGAACAACTCGCGAAGCTGGTCAAGGAATTGCAAACGTAATCGGCATCCGTTGTCAACGCGTGCTGATATACCCGCGCACCGGGCCGGCGGCGTTGGTGATCTCGGCCCGCAGATCGGCGAACTCCATCCGTTCGATGTCGCCGTGGCGCGTCACCAAATAGACCGCGTCGGTCGCGGCGGCGGTCGCATCGGCGCCCGGTAACTCGTTCCACACCCCCGCATCGACGATCACCCAATCGAACCACTGCCGCAGTTGGCCGATGAGCTTGGGCAGGTCGGTCGTCAGCAAATCTTCGGTCGCATCCGTCGCGGTTCCCGTCGATAGCAAATGCAGGTTCGTCAACGGCGTCGGTTGTAGCGCCCACGCGAGCGGGATCGATTGGCCGAGTACCTCCGCGAGGCCGGGGGATTCGGATGCGCCCAAGCGCCGTGCGATGCCCGGCCGGGAGAAGTTCGCATCGACCAACAGCACCCGGCTGCCGTGCTCTTGCGTGAGCGACACGGCGAAGTTCATCATCACCGTGGTCGTCCCCGCGGCGCCGCTTGCGGACGTGAACAGCGTGACGCGCGGGCCGGGTTCTTCGAACTGATTCACGATCTCGTCGCGGACGACGCGGTACTCATTGCTCACGGCGTGATCGGGCTGGTGGTAGGTGATGATGTCCGGCGAGATCCCCGAGGGGAGCAGCCGCAGACCGAGTTTGGGCAAGCGGTGGAACGTGACGCTGAGCACGTGCGCATCGGATTCCGCGGCGACCATCGGCTCTTGAACGGGCAACGGCTTGGGCATGGGGAGCGGTGCCCGTTCGACCACGGGTGACGGCATCGGCACGGCAATGCGCGGTTGGCTTCGCACCGGCGAGGTGACCGCGCCTTCCGGCCCGCCGACTTCGATAAACGGGGCACATTCTTCCGACGGCATTTCGAACTGCAGAGCCTGAGGCTTTTCGGCCGCGCGCAACGGTGCGGGCATCGGTCCACCGGCACCCGTGATGACGCGAAACATCCGGCTCATGTCGAAGTCCTAACGGCTGGTCGTTTCAGGAGACTTTCCGCTTGCCCTGCGGCTTCCGCGGCGATTTCTTCGGCGCGGGGCCGGAGATCGGCCGGGGCGGGCCGGGGTGCGGCAGGATGTTCGCTTCTTCCGGTTCGTACTCGTCGGACAATTTGGGCCGCCGCGGTTGCGGCCCCTCCGGCGGTTGCTCGTCCGGTTGCACCGGCATCAACTCGAGTTGGATCAGGGCGTCGATCACCGGCTCCGCGTCGACCTCTTTCACCCCGGCCGCTTCCGCCAAGGCGAACGCCAACAGCGACACGCGATTCAACACGCGCGGCACCCCGCCGGTGTGCGTCGCCAACAGTGTCAACGCCTCGTCATTGATCAACCACTCCGGCCGGCCGCCGCACTCGCGCAGTTGATGGCGGACGAAGCGGATCGATTCCTCGCGGACGAGCGGACTGAGCCGGGCGCGGGCCGCGACGCGTTGGGCGAAGGATGCCGATTCGGGTTTATTCAGCAATTCCCGCAGCGACGATTGCCCCACGAGCACCACCAACAACGCTTTGCTTTCCTTCGACTCGAGATTACCGAGCACGCGGATTTCTTCGAGCACTTCCGGCGTGAGATTTTGCGCTTCGTCGATGAAGAGCACGACCGATTCTCCGCGGGCCAGCGCGTTCAACAATTCGCCGTACACGCTCAACCGGAGCTCTTGTTCGGTCATCCCTTGGTAGGGTTGCCCGAGGTCGAAAAGGATCGCTTGAAAGAAGTCGGCGGGGCGGGTGAACTTGGTCGCCTGCAGAATGATCCGGCACGTCGCCGCGGGCAGCGACTCCAAGAATCGCAGGACCACGAGGGTTTTTCCGGTGCCGGGTTCGCCGTCCAGCACAACGACACCGCCGCAGTCGGCGTAGGTGCGGGCGAGGACGGACGACGCGGCTTCGTGCGTGGCGGTGGGGCAGTACGTATCGGTGTCAGGGGTCGGCCGGAAAGGGCGACGCGCGAGCCCGAAGTGTGCGAAGTCCATGGTTGGCGTCCTGCCCCGACGATCGAAGAGCGCGTATCGGCCGAAGGTTCCCCGTAGTCCCATCGACCGTTGCGAAAGTCCAACTTGAGCCCGTACCGGGAACGCGATGGCATGGCACAACAATTCTGCGCGGTCGGAGAAT
>JAYTBD010000885.1:0-2706 GCA_043737155.1 Fimbriiglobus sp.
GGATCGCAGCGAGCCGAGCAGAGAATATTTGTTGTCGGACGACCACCCGCCGAGGATGACGCCGTAGATGGCCAAGCTGCCGAGAGCGAAGACATAGACGATGCCGATATCGAGACCCGGGGCAATGACGCTCTGGAACTGATCGCGGTACTTCCCTTGCTCGTCGTCGTACTCCCGCACCGCCTTCGAGTAGTCCGGTGTCTTGCCATCGATCCCCACGCTCACAGGGACCGGTTTCGGCGGGGGTGTTGTCCCGCCCCACGGCACCACGGCGAGTGCGAGCAGCGCAATAGCCATCGCCGCGGCGGGGGCGAGCAGGTAGAAGACCTTGTCGACGTGCGACGGGATCGGCGATTCTTTCAGGAAGAACTTGCCGCCATCGGCAAGGGGTTGGAGCAGGCCGAACGGCCCGACGCGGTTCGGTCCCACGCGGTCTTGGATCCACGCGGAGACCTTGCGCTCGGCGAGCGTCGCATAGCCCACGATGCTCATCACGATGGCCACGAGGCCACCGATCATGAGCAGGATTGTCAACAGGTCGAATTCCGGCATCGCGTCCTTAACCCCGAGTGATCGATTCAAACCGTCGCCAGCGTCAACCGGCCATTCGATTTCGGCGCGATCTCGGCGAGGGAGGCGTACTGCGGTAACTCCTTCGCGAAATCCTTCCGCACCGCCGCGACGGTGGCGAGGCCCTTTGTTCCGGCGAGATCGTAGGCCAACTGCAGTTCGCTCCGCACCTCCGCGGGCGCTTTGACCGACCGGTGGAACGATTGCACATAACCGGCGTAATTGACGAACGTGCCGTCCTTCTCGAAGGCCGTCGTCGCCGGGACAACCGTCGTCGCGACCGCGGTCAGTTTCGAGTGGAACAGATCTTGGACGATCAGCAGTTTCGGGGCGGCCCAGTTGTCCGGGATCGCCGCGTTCACCGCGTCCGGGTCCGGGTAACCGCCGGCGAACCACATCGCGTCGAGCGACTCGTTCACCACGTTGCCGAACAGAATCACTTCACCTTGTAGCTTCTTCAGCACGGTTTTGACACCCCGTCGGTTCGGGCACTTCTCCGCGCGGATGGTGAACTTGATCGGTGCGACCGCGCTGCCTTTCACGTCTTTCGGGTAGTGGTCGTCTTCGCCGACTACTGGCACCGGTCCGAGCACCAGTCGGATGTCGTGATTCATCGACTTGAATGCACTCCCGAGGCGGAAGGCTTCTTCGACAGTCAAGAAGGGTGACAACACCGCGACGGCCTTCCGCGCGGACACGTTGATCGCCTTCTCAAAAGCGCCTTTCAACCCGGACAAACTCTGCCAGTCGGTCGGTCGCAGTGTGCCATCCACGCGGCTCAGGGGGCGGGTGATGCGATCCGGCGCGTTCGTGTAGTGGTAGCCCCAGCGACCTTCGTCGCACATGAAGTAGCCTTGGTTGTCCAAGTTCTCGCGCGGGCGCAGGCGGTAGACGATGTCCTTGTTCGCGTCCGTATGGATGCTGCATCCGGTGCTGCAATTCGCGCAGACGTTGTCGGTCGTTTTGAGATACCAGACGCGTTGGGTGTAGAGGAAGTCCTTGCTGCCGAGGGCGCCGACGGGGCAGAGGTCGACGACGTTGCCGGAGAGTTTGTTTTCGAGCGGGTAACCGGGGAAGACGTCGATCTCCTCGCGGTGCCCGCGACCGACGACTTGGAGCTCGCTAGTGCCGGAGATTTCGCGGGTGAAGCGGACGCACCGGGTACACAGGATGCAGCGGTCGGTGAAGAGCGTGATCTTGCTGCTGAGGTCCGGCTTATTCGCGGGTTGATTCTTCGGGTCCATCATCCGGCTTTCGCCGTGCCCGTATTCGTAACTGTAATCTTGGAGCTTGCACTCGCCCGCTTTGTCGCACACCGGGCAATCGAGCGGGTGGTTCAGCAGCAGCCCTTCGAGCGTGTCGGCTTGGGCCTTCTTGGTTTTGTCGCCCGGTTTGTACGCCGGGTCATAAGGCAGCGCTTTCGATGATGCGTCGCGCTTGGCGTAGTCGCCCGTGACGATGACGGTCCCGTCCTTCACGGGCGTTTGGCAACCGGGGAAGACCTTGGGCTGCATCGTTACTTTGCCGTCTTTGAGATCGCCCATTTCAATCAAGCACATCCGGCACGACGCGACGATGCTCAACGCCGGGTGGTAGCAGTAATGCGGCACTTCGACGCCGGCCTTCGCCGCGACTTGCACGCAGTTGAGCTTCTCGGCGCCGATCTCAATCGGCTTGTCGTTCACGTAGACCGTGGGCATTTCGAAAGATCCGTGTTGGTCACTTTTGTCCGAGCAATTTCTTCACGTCGTCCGCCGTCGCCCGGCTGACATTCCCGGCCACCATGATCATGCCCCCGGCCTTGTCCGCGTCGACCTCGTACGCCCACAGCCCATCCTTTTCGAGAGTCGCCGGCATGATAATCGCCCCGTCGTCGATCAGCTTGAGCAAGTTCTTGCCATTGCGACCCAATTCGGTGCGGATGTCTTCCTTCGTCGGCATCCGGTTGTTCTCCAACTCCATCGCGTAGATGATCGTACTCAGCTGCTTATAATCGTGCTCTACGGCCGAGCGCTTGCCCGCTTTGATCGTATTGATCGCGACGCCGGCCCCGGGTTGGTAGTTGGTGTTGCGGTTGTCCACCGCCGGTTGCGTTTCGACTGTCTTCGGGGCCTTGCGGCAACCGCAGGCGATAGC
>JAYTBD010000886.1:0-2700 GCA_043737155.1 Fimbriiglobus sp.
GCACTTCCTCTGCTTCGGCGACAACAGTTCGCAGAGCCACGACGGCCGCGGCTGGGGCTTGGTGCCGGAGCGGTTGATGCTCGGCCGGGCGGTGTTCACATTCTGGCCGCGGAAGCGAATCGGCTTCATCCGTTGAGGTTCCGCGATGCTGTCGGGGGAAACGCAGATCCGGGTGCGCTACGCGGAGACCGACCGCATGGGGCTGCTCCACCACGCGAATTATCTCGTGTACTTCGAGCAAGCCCGCACCGATTTGCTCCGGAGCCTCGGAACGAACTACCGCGACTTGGAAGATCAGGGGTATTATCTGGTCATCACGAAGGTGGACGTGAAGTACAAGCGGCCGGCGCACTACGACGACGTGCTGACGATCCGCACGACGGTGGTGAAGACTTCGCCGGTGCGGCTCGAACACAAGTACGAGGTCTTCGGCCCGGCGGGCGACCTCTGTTGCGAAGGGGCGACGACCTTGGCCTGCGTCGACGGCGACGGGAAGATCCAAGCGATGCCGGCGTGGTTGAGCCAAACGAAATAGTCTGTCGACTCAAGAGGATTTCAGCGTGCGGCGTCTTTGGATTCACCACTTGCTCCCGCTGCTGTTCTGCGCCGTGCCGCCCACGGCCGCGGCGCTGATCTTCTTCGCTATTCCGCCGACCGCGCGCGGCGAATATCTCAATCGACTGCGCGACTCCGCCATCGACTGGATCATCCTCGGCGTCGGCGGCCTGCTGTTCGTTTTCCAAACGATCCTCGCGTGGCGGGCGATGCGCTGGAACGAATCCGACCAAGACTTCGAGAAGTCCGGCGACGAATGGCTCAAGCACTTGGCCTCCGCCGCGGAGTGGTTCCCGCTCCTCGGGTTGATCGGCACCGTCGCCGCGATCCTGCAAACCTTCGGCTCCTTCGGCGGCGAAACGCGGCCCACCGCCGACAAGATCATCAAAGAGTACGGCCCGGCCATCACCGCCACCGGCAGCGGCCTGTTCATGGCCCTCATGAATATCCTCCCGACGTGGATGGTGAACTCCGGGCGGATGCTCATCGGCAAGCTCTCCGGCCCGCCGGTGGTATCGCTGAGATTGTCCGACCGCATGGGCCCGCAGCCATGATCGACCTGCCGAAGCGATCCGTGACGCGGTTCTTCGTGCCGTTGATCGACGTGTTGATCCTGCTCTTCTGCATGTTCCTGCTGCTGCCGTTCGTGAGCCGGACGGAGGAAGGGGCGTCGGAGATGAACAGCCCCGAAGACGCCGCGAAACTGAAGAAGATGCTGGAAGACGCGCAGGCCAAGTTGAAACTGCGCGACGAGGAAATCCGCCAGTTGATGGAGGAGCGCTCGAAGATCGCCGACCGGGCCAGCGTATGGGTACTGGAGATCGACGGTGGGGAAACCGAGGCGGGGCGGGGGAAGCTTTACTTCATCGGTCAGGACGGACCGAAGCCCGAGCGCCGCGAGATCAAGGACCAAGCGAGCGCGAATTTGTTCATCGCGCGGGCCAAACAGAAGTCGGGATCGAAGCGGCCTTACTTCTTGATCTTGCACCCGCGGACGAAGTCGCGCTTCCCGGACGAGCCGCAGTTGAAGATGTACAGCGCGTGGTTCCAATCCGAGGAACACACGTTCGACAACCCGTGGGCCGCGAAAACGGAGTGACCATGTTCGCCGTATCCCTCACCGATTTTTCGTCCGCCAACGTCTCGGCGCTGGCCATCGGCTGCTTGGCCGTGGTCGGCGGGTTCCTGGCCGGGTATGTGATCGGGATGTTCGCCGCCAAGGCGTTCGACAAGCTCGTCGTCCACCGCGAGTCCCCGCCGGGGCTGCACAAGATCATCAAATACACCTGCGCCCTCATCGTCGCCATCATTGTCGGTTTGCTCGTCTTCCGCAGCGGCGGTGGGAACGGCACCGGCGACAACGGCGGCGGCGGAGGGACCAATCCGGGGGAGAACACGAACGGGACGGGGACGCACCCCACCACCGCGAGCACTTCGGGGACGCCGGCGACGAAGCCGGAGGACAATTCCGGCAAGATTCAGATCGCCGACCCGGTGAAGGTGCGGATCCATTTCGGCAACGACGTGGAAGCGAACACGGAGAACTATTTCCAAGTGGACGACAACCCGATCAAGACCGATCTCGCCGGGATCAAAGCCGCGGTGCGGGGGCGCAGACTCACGGCGAAGGGACGGGTCGTGATCGTTTACGAATTCGCCCCGACCGCGAGCGAGCGCCTCCCGCCCTGGGCGGTTCTCAACGGGGCCAAAGATTCTCTCGATGCGCCGCTGCTCTCCCCCAACCAATACCAAGAACTCCTGACCAAACAGCCATGACGCCGCGACCGCCGACCCCGAGGAGCGCGGAAACCGAGGCGCTGCGAATCGTCTTCTTCGGGTCGCCGCGCTCGGGGAAGACATCGCTGCTCGAAGCGTTCGAGCGCATCGCGTCGAACGGTGCGGAGACGGACCCCGTGCAGCTCAGGCACGCGCACGACGCCGACTCGGTCCGCCGCGAACTCATCCCGCAGATCGTGCTCGTCGATCTCCCCGATAGCGACATCAACGCCCGCGCCGTGCTGCTGCTCGACTGCGACGGCGAAGCGTCCGCGAAGCTCCTCAATCAGCCCGGCGAACTGGCGCGGAGCCGGGCGCGCGGGGAATTGGCCAAGGCGATCCGCAACGCCGATTGCTTGGTCTTGATCG
>JAYTBD010000887.1:0-6679 GCA_043737155.1 Fimbriiglobus sp.
GGCACTCAATCCCGCGGCGACGATCAACCCGACCGATCCGCTCAGGCCATTCTTGACCAGCAGGACTAACCCGGGGATCGTGAGCACCGCCAAACCGATGCCGAGGGGGCCGGGTGCGAAGAGATCTATCAGCCGAGAGGGCAGTACTTCCGCCGCGACGACACTCGGTTGGCGCAGCCACCAGAATCCGCTCCAGTCGGCGAGCCACCAGAGATTCGGCACGACGCCGACGGCGAGGACCGCGATCAAGCCGAGGTGCCACGCCAGTCCGTGCCGCGGCGCGGAGATCAGATAATAAACCGCGACCATCGGCAACACGCCGAGCCAGCCGACGGGGTGGACGTACCATCCGACCAGCGACGCCGCGGCCATCAGGCACCAGCCGGTCAGCCCCGGATCGGCGGCGTAGCGCGCGAGGCCACCGCTGAAGGCGATCCACGCGAGGCCGAGCATCAGCCCGTCGATTTGGCCCGATTCCAGCAGCGCCCGCACCGCCGGAGACCACCAAACCACGCAGCCGCCGAGACCCGCCAAGCAAGCGACCGGCGCCGATAACCCGAAGCCGCGCCCGCTGGAAGCGAACACCAAGGGGACAACCGCGCAGACGAGGAACAGCCCGAATTTGTAGGCCGCGGCGGGGGTGCGCGCCGGGAACGCGAAGACGAATAATTCCGCGGGACGGGATCCGGAATCGAACACCGGCGTCTTCGGATAGCCGGCTTGGAAGTGCGGATCGTAGCAGGTTACGGCGCGCGTTTCGCGGAAGGTGGCGGCGCCGAGTACGCCGTGGTAAAGATGCAGCGGGTGCCGGCCGTCGAGGATCGGCCGGTCGTCGTGCAATCCCCCGGCGAAGAGTTGGAGCGCGAGGGCCCCTTGGCCGACGACGAGCAAGGCGAGCGCGGCGAACCAAATCGGACGGGAGCGGAAACCGACTTCGGGGGCGACCATCCGACGCGCATCCTTGCGGGGCTGACCACGGACGCGGACTCTAACGGAAGAGAGCGAACGGGGCAAGACGGGGTTCGGGACGACGCTTCCCGAGCTTCCGCCGCCGCGGCTCCGACCCGGGCTGACAGAACGGACCTTTCAGCCCGGACGACGAGAATCGATTTCACCACTTCTTCACGCGGCTCGCCCCCCGCTTCTGATAACATTCCTTCTTCGGGTTCGTCCCGTTCCCTCCTCGGGTGAAACATGAATCGCATCATGCTGCTGGTCGGGGTGCTCGTGATCGTCGGCGGGGCCGTGGCGCTGTCGCGCACCCAAGTGTCGGACAAAGCGCCGGGCGCCAAAGCCGACGGCATCCAAGTCGTGTCCGAAGAGAAGAATCCGTGGACGAGCTTGAAGGTGAACGCCGACGCGGAGCAGTTCCAGTTCGCCGTCGTCTCCGACCGCACCGGCGGGCACCGGCCCAAGGTGTTCAGCCAAGCGGTGCAGCGCATCAACATGCTGCAGCCGGAGTTCGTCGTCAGCGTCGGCGACCTCATCGAAGGGTACACGACCAAAGACGAGGTCATGGCCAAGGAGTGGAAGGAGTTCACCGGCTACATCGACCAACTGCAAATGCCCTTCTTCTACGTCCCCGGCAACCACGACCTGACCAACAAGGAACTCAACGCCGATTGGACCAAGCGCTTCGGCCGCAAGTTCTACCACTTCGTTTATAAGAACACGCTGTTCCTGTGCGTCAACTCCGAGGACGGCAAAGCGAGCAACGTGAGCGCGGAGCAGACCGAGTACTTCAAGAAGGCGTTGGAAGTCAACAAGGACGTGAAGTGGACGCTGGTGTTCATCCACAAGCCGATGTGGGCCGACAGGGATTTGGAAAAGAACGGCTGGGCGGACTTCGAGAAGACGCTCGAAGGTCGGAAGTACACGGTGTTCTGCGGGCACGTGCACCGCTATCAGAAGTACGTCCGCAACGGGATGAACTACTACCAACTCGCCACCACCGGCGGCGGCAGTCGGCTGCGCGGCGTGAAGTACGGCGAGTTCGACCACATCTCGTGGATCACGATGAAGCAAGACGGCCCGCGCATCACCAACGTGATGCTCGACGGGGTGCTGCCGGAGAATTTGGAAACGCCGCTGTCGGAAGAAGAAGGCGTCGTGCGCAAGCTGAAGAAGCTGTTCCCCGTGAAGGGGCTGCTGACGAACAACGGCCAACCGGTCGCGGGGGCCACGGTGAGCTTCCACAGCTTCGTCAAGACGCCGATGGAGCGATTCGCCATGGTCGCGGACGCGCTGACGGACAAGGACGGCTCGTTCACCCCGAGCACCTACGAGGCCTTCGACGGCCTGCCCGCCGGGGAGTACACGGTGACCGTCGCGCAGACCGGCAAGTACTACGACGCGGAAGTGAAAGAGAAGAGCAAGCTGCCGGAGAAGTACACGACGACGAAAACGACGACGCTGAAAGCGATCGTGAAGGAAAGCGAGAAGAACGAGATCAAGATCGAACTGATGGAGTAGTGGTCCGTTGCGGCTTCACTGTAGCCCTCTCGCTCCGCGAGAGGGCGGCGGGGGGAGTCCGCGACCCCCGCCGCCGGTAACGACCCGCGATTCCGGCTTCGCCGGTTCCTCGGCCCGTGGCGGCGGATCTCGAAGACTCGATCCGCCGTCCTCTCGCGGAGCGAGAGGGCTACAGTGAAGCCGCAACGGACCGGTAGGTTTATCCCTCGTGCACTCCCTTTAGAAACGGTTGCAGCGCCGCCTCGTATCGCTTCCAGCGGGCGACGCTCTCTTTGTAAATGGGTTGCCGCACTTGCGCGACGCTCGCCGTCTTCACGAGGCGTTGCGTCTCGTGGAAGTTCAAACAGCGCGCGTCCCAATCCAGTTTTGCGAAGTCGAGCATCTTGCGGGTCGTCGCCTCGAGGTCGGCGACCATCTGCTCGTAGGGCACCTCCAGCACCGGCACCGGGAGCACTTTGCGGTAATGGCGCATCACGCGTCGGTACTCGTTGACGCGTTCGGCGAGGTGGCCGAGGTCGTTGGCCCAGCGGATCTGGCTGAAATTGGTGACCCAGCACGACAGCGCCACATCGCGCACATCGCGCGTGCAGTGGAGGATCGTCGCTTTCGGGAACAGCGTGGCGATCCACCCGAGCAGCGAATAGTTGTCCGGCATTTTGTCCGCGACACGCACTCGGTCCGCGTCGATCTTCGACAGTTGTTCGAGGTGCCAGTCGGCGAGTTTGCGCACGATCCCGGCACTGACAATGGGCAGACACTGGGCCGGCGCCTTCTTCAATCCGGTGGCGCTGGGCAGCGCGGAGAAGCTCAAATTTACGAAGCGGCGTTCGCCGGCGCCGAAGACCGCGGGGTGGCTGGCGAGCACCTGTTCAACGAGGGTCGTCCCCGAGCGCGGCATGCCGACGATGAAGATGGGCCGGCGACTGTCGGAGCCGTAGCCCTTCGTTCGTCGGAAGTAGGCCGGGGTGAACTGCGCGATCAACCCGTCGATGTACCGGCGATACTCGGCGGGGTCGTACACGTCATCGCGGTGCATTTCCGAACGCGTCCGCTGCCGATTGGCTTCCTGGACATGGGCCGCCGCGCGCGTGGTATCGCCGCGACCGTCGTAGACTTGGCCCAATCCGTAGTGCAGCACCGACCGCCGGTCGGACGTCAATTCCGGCTCGGCCAGCAAGCGCTCCATCGGCTCGATTTCGTCGTCCGGCAGTTTGCCGCGCAGCGTCGTGGCCAAGCCGCCGAGCGCGGGGATCGACTTCGGATTCAACTCCAACGCTTCGCGGAATCTCTCGACGGCCCCGTCCAAATCGCCGCAGTTCGACAACGTTTGCCCGAGCGACGCGAGCAGTGTCGAAGAATTCGGCCGGAGCCGGATCGCCTCGCGGTGTTCGCGCACCGAGCCCTCGGCATCGCCCTGATCCAGCAGTGCGCGGGCCAGTCCGTGGCGGGCGCCGATGTGCTCGGGGTGCTTCGCCAGCAGTTCGCGGAATTGCACTTCGGCTTTCTCGGGGTCGCCGATGTCGAGCGTGATGACACCGAGTTGACAGTGGGCGTCCGCGTTCTCGGAATCGATCCGGATCACCCGTTGGAACCACTTCGCGGCTTCCGCGAAATCGCTCAGTCCGATCCAGACGCGCCCGCTCAGCAGTGCCAGCTCCACCGAATTCGGTTCGAGTTCCAGCGCTTGTTCCAGCGCATCCATGGCATCGGGGTAATGCCCGTTTTCCAGCAGCAATCGGCCGAGGTTTTGCCAGATCACCGCTTGGCCCGGGTCCATTTCCAACAGCGCGCGGTAAGCCGCCTCGGCTTCTGCCCATTCTCCACCGACGTGCAACCGAACGGCCCCGGCGTAATCGATCACGGTGCGATCCTTTCCCCGGCGAGGTAGACATCGCGCACGGTGAGGTCGGCGTTCCACACGACGAAGTCGGCGAACTTGCCGACGACCAAACTGCCGATATCCTTCTCGCGCCCGAGGATGGTCGCGGGTGTGAGCGTCGCCATGCGGAAGACGTCCGACAACGGTGCCCCCGTCGCGGCGAGCATCGTGCGCACGGCGTGGTCCATCCCCATGACCCCGGAGGCGAGGCCCGAGCCGTCGAGCGTGACGCCGACGTTCCCGATCCGCCGGATCAACTCGCCCGTGCCGGTGGGGCCGAACCAGTATTCGCCGTCCGGGCAATCGACGGCGCGCATCGAATCGCTGACGAGGGCCAGTCGGTCCGGCCCCTTGATTTTATAGGCCAAGCGTAGGAGTTCGGGCGAAAGATGCCCGCCGTCGGCAATCACCTCCGTGGTCAGTTCGTCGAAGTGGAGCGTCGCTTCCATGACCCCGGCGCGCATCGGATATGCTTGACCCGGTCGCAACCGCGCCCGGTCGGACATCGCGCAGAACAGGTGATCGACGTGATGCACGCCCCAGCCGACGGCCGCTTCCATCTCGGGGAAAGTGCAGAACGAGTGCCCCGCCGTGACGAGCAATCCGCGTTCGCGCCCCGCCTTCACCAAGCGCTCGGTGCCCGGCGTTTCCGGCGCGATGGTCAGCGTCGTCAACCCGCGCCCGGCGAAGTCGAGCAGTCGATTATCCTGCGCCGGGTCGGGCGTGAGGAAGTCCGCGTCCGGGTGGCAGCCCTTTGCCGCCGGATGGAAGTACGGCCCGTACAAGTGACCGCCGAGTGATCGCGCCCCACCGGTGGCGTGCGACTCGAAATGTTCGCAGAGTTCCAAAAATCGCCGGTAGTCCCCGCGCGTCGCCACGGTGCTCGTCGGCGTCAAGCTCGTCGTCCCGTGGCGGGCGTGGCAGCGACAGACGGTTTCGAATGCCTCCGCGGTGCCATCCATGAAGTCGGCCCCGGCGCCGCCGTGGACGTGCAGTTCGACGAACCCGGCCGAGACGAGCGCGCCGCCGAGGTCGATGCCCGACCCGAATTCGCCGATCGCGGTGAAGCGACCGCCCTCTATGACGAAGCCGGCGTTCGGCAGCAGTCGATCCGGGAGAACCAGTGTCGCGTTCGTGAATCGCATCATCCCCGTATGCTATCCGGCACGGACACGAACGGGGACGGGTATGGCGAGGCGGACGCTGGCGGGCATGCGGATTCTGGTGACGGGAGCATCGCAGGGTATCGGCCGGGCGTTCGCGCTCGAAGCGGTGCAGCGCGGCGCCAAGGTGGTCGCCACGGCCCGCAATGGGGACTCGCTGCGGGAACTGGAAGCTTCCGGCATCGTCACCGTCGTCGGCGATGTGACCATCCCCGCGGATCGCGAGTCGATGCTACTGACCGCGACCGAGCGTTTCGGCGGACTCGACATCCTCGTGAACAATGCCGGTCACGGGGCCACCGGGCTATTCGGCGATACCCACCCCGAGACGCTGAGCCGGGTGATGGAAGTCAACTTCTTCGCACTCGCGGAACTCACGCGCCTCTGCATCCCCGCCTTGCGACTCGGCCGGCAACCGCTGATCGTCAATGTCTCGTCGATCTTCGGCCGCCGCGGTTACCCGCGCTACTCGGAGTACTGCGCCAGCAAGTTCGCGGTGCAGGGCTTCAGCGATGCGATCCGCGCCGAGCTATCGACGCTCGGCATCGGCGTCCTCGTGGTGAACCCCGGCCCGACCGAGACGGCCTTCCAAGAGAACATGGTCGAGCGCGCCGCCGGCACCCCTCGCGCCAGCCGGCGCATGTCCGCGGATGCGGTCGGTACGGCGATGTGTCGGGCCATCGAAAAGGACAAAGACGAACTCACGTTGACGGCGGTGGGCCGAGCGCTGGTGCTCGTCAACCGCTTCGCCCCGTGGGCACTCGAGTGGTACTTCCGCCGCGGGTTCCGGAGGGAGTGAGTCTGTGGAGTGCGCCCGCGGGTGCGGCGGGGAGTGCAGAACGCCGCAGTTGATGTGGTGAGTACGGGTGGGCATCGGTGATTCCGATCCGATCAGGGCGCGGAAACTTCGACGACCGATCCCGGGGCCATCGTAACCAATGCGAAACGAACTGCGTCCGCCAAGGGAAGCAAATCCGAGAGACGATTCGATGGGACAATCATGACAATGACGCCTATCGAAGAAGCGGATAAGTTTTGTTGGTAACGCAAGTTTTGGTCGACTGTCAAAAGCACTTCGATCCCGGTGCTGACCATCAATGCGAGCAATTCGCCATTTTGCTTCCCCGACCACCCCATCTCACCAATGGTCACGACATCGTGACCG
>JAYTBD010000888.1:0-2697 GCA_043737155.1 Fimbriiglobus sp.
CGAAGACATGGTGTCGCTGCTGCCGGTGAATTATAACGCGAGCCGCGGCGTCAGCATCGACCAGATGCGCAAGTACCCCGGCTTCAAAGCCGAGGTCGACAAAATCTACGACGCGCCTTTGGTGGAAGCCTACACCGAGTTGGCAAAGACAGTCGGGCAGGGGCCGGAGTCGCTGACGTACCTCATCATCGCCAAGGATGCGTCGACCCCGAACAGCACGAGCTGGGCGTACATTTTCCGCGTCAAGAAATCGTTCGACCCCAAAGCCTTCGCCAACATGCCCGGCGCCTCCGCGTCGGGCGAAGGGTACGCGATCTCCAACGCCAACTCCGCATCGTTCCTCCGCGGCAGCACCCTTTACTGCCCGAGCGACCAAATCATCGTCGTTTTCAAAGGGAGCGACCAATCCGGCAACCTGTCGAAGATGGTGGCCAATGTGAAATCGGAGCCGAAGGACGGCACCCGCGACAAACTGGGCACCACCGGCCGCTTGGCGATCCGGTCCCACTTTTGGACGATCGTCCGCCCGGAGGGAGAGATGCAGAATTACCTCAAGAGCACGGGGGCGACCGTGAAAGCGGACCTCCCGAAGCTGACGAGTTCGTTGGACTCCGCGAGCATGCTGGCGACGTGGTGTTCGGTCTCCGGTCGCGGCTTCCGCTTCGGCGCGGGCATCGAGTGCAGCAGCAAGGACAACGCCAAGGAGCTGCGGAGAAACATCAGCGAAGGGAAGCTCGGCAAGGGGGACGAAACCGAGCCGCCGAACGACTTGAAATCGGCGATGTCGATCGTGAACCAAAAGAAAGAATTCGGCGAGTTCATGCAGTACGTCGAGTTCAAGCAGAAGGATAAGTGCGCGTTCATCACCTCCAAGCTGGAATCCCCGGAGGGGTCGAAGACCTACTACAACTATTTCTCGAGTGTCTATTGGGGGAATGCCCGCTAGCGCGTCACGGCACCACGGTCACCGTGTGCTTGCGCCAGAGTTCCGCGACGAACTTATCCCGCTCGACCTTGGTGAACTGGTCGAGCATGATGCCCTTGATCGCGATCTGCAACTTCTCGTCGAGGGGTTTGACGCCGGCCACCTCGCGCTCGGTCACTTTGACGATGTGCCAACCGTTGGGCGAGGCGATCACCGCGCTCGTTTGACCCGCCTTCAAACTCAGGATCGTCTCTTCGAGTTCGGCCGGGCGGAATTCGCCGCGCTTGCCGCCGAGTCCGTCGCCGTTGCGCAGGGCGCTCTCGCCGTGGCCGTACTTCTTGGCCAAACCGGCGAAGTCGACGCCCTCACCCACCTGCTTGGCGAGCCAATCGGCGTACTGCTTCGCTTCCTCCGGCGTACGGAATCGGGCATTGCTCACGAACAGGTGCTGCCATTTCGCGCGATCTTCGACGCTGAGTTCCTTGGCGTGCTCACGGTAATACTGCTCGATTTCCCGCAGGCTCACGCTGCGCTGCTTGTCCTTGAAGACGCTGTTCAGGAACAAGCTTGTCAGGGCTTGGCGCTCGAAGAAACGCCGGAAGAGCTTGGGTTCCGTCCCCTTCGCTTGCAGATACGCGGTGAACTTCTCTTCGCTGTCGAGCTTCACCATCTGGCGGAACTGCTTCATCTGCCGCTCGGCGGTCTCCCGGGCTCTCTCGTAAAGGTCGTCCATCACTTCCGGTTTGTTCTTTTTGATCTTCGAAATGAACTCGTGCAGGATCAACTCGCGCTCGATGAGCTTGCGGAGTTCGTCCCGGTAGACTTCCTTCTCTTTCTTGGTCCGTTCGTCGCCGGCGAGTTGGTAGTAATCCATGGCCCGTTCGCGGACCATCATCGCCACTTCGTCCTCGGTGATGATGACCTCGCCGCCGATGGTCGCCACGACCTTCACCTGCACCACCGCCGCGGCGTCGAGGGCGCTCACTTGCTCCACGGGCGCCGGACCCAGATCTTTCGGTTTCATCGGCACCGGCGCCGATTCCACCGGCCCCGGCACCACGGGATCGACGGGTTCGAGCCGCCCGGGCGGGAGTTTGGGCCCTTCGGGCGCTTGGCCGCGTGCCACGACCGGGTTCGCGCAGCCGACGCCGGCGAACGCCAGCGGGCAAGCGAGCAAGAGTAGTCGGCAGAACCGGCGATCCATGCCCGTGCTCCCATCCTGGCGGTCCGTGCGAATTCGTCCGGGCGATACCGTGCTGCGGAGTCCGACGCAAGGGGAATGGATTCTCGGGGTGAACCTTCTGAATTTGACATTTCCCGTAGGGGCACCCCTTGTGGGTGCCCGGAACCGGAAACCCGGTGACGCTCGCTCAGAAAGTGCAGGACATCACAATCCCGTGCCTTGCGAATTCCGGGCCGTCCGGGCACCCACAAGGGGTGCCCCTACGGGAAAGGACGACTCGCATGCATCACGACGACTTCCGAAGTCGAAGCCGGACTTCGGAAGTCGTCCGTCCCCGGTTATCCAACACGTAATACACCGGTTCGCTGAAGCGGCTCTTGCTGCGCGTCTCCGCGCTGAGCTTCGCCCGGCCGCCGTACGCACCGTTCGCGCGGCCGCTCCGCTTCACCACGCCGACGCGTTTGAACCCGGCCCGTTCGAAAACCGGGTTGGCGTGCCCCATCGCGGAGAGCGTTTCGATCCAGTCGATGTCGCACAATTCACAGGCCCGACGGATGAAATCCGAGGCGATCCCGGCACCCCGATAAGT
>JAYTBD010000889.1:0-6678 GCA_043737155.1 Fimbriiglobus sp.
AGGATTTGAATGCCTTGGAACTTCATGGCGCCATCCGTGGCAGGAATCGATCGAGTGGTTCATTGCAGCTGAATCGCTCTTTTATTGACGGTCAGTTAATGAACGCCAACGTAATCTTCGCCCCAAAGGGGCCGACTTATACAGCCCAGGGCGGCAGCCCTGGGTACAGGGTCGCATGTCATTCGCCCCGAAGGGGCCGGCGTGGTCGGCCGAACTTACGCCGGCCCCGTCGGGGCGGAGGCAATGCGCATCCCGACCCAGGGCTGCCGCCCTGGGCTGTATAAGTCGGCCCCTTTGGGGCGAAGATTACGTTGGCGCTCATTAACTGACCGTCAATAGCCGGATGCACGAGCGACGGCGACGATTCGGTTGACTCAATTCGTCCAGGACATCGAGCAAGCGGTTCGTCGCCGTCGCTCGCGCGTCCGGCTAACAAATCAGCTTCGATACACCACTAAGATGGCTTCCGCTCCGGTCCCATCACCAGTTTCTTTCGGAGGTGCTCGAGGGCTTTCTCCAAGGTTTTGTCTTTGTAGTTCGGGTCGGCCTTCGGCTCGTCCGAGCCGGGCTTCGGGGCTTCGGTCTTCGGCTTGAGCTTGTCGAGTTGGATCACGTGCAGCATGTGCTGCCGGCGGTCTTCGAACGTCAGTTTCACCTCCAGCCCGGCGTCGGGTTTCACGCCCCATTCGTCCGTCTCTTTCGACGTCGGCCAGCGGTGGATGTTCTTCCCGTTCGGCGTCAGCCAGACTTCCGCTGTGAGCTTCACCGCCGACTTCCGATCCGACAATTCGAAAACTTTCTGCACGCTCCCCTTCCCGTAACTCCGTTCGCCGACGATGACGGCGCGGCCGTTGTCTTGCAGTGCGGCCGCGACGATTTCGCTGGCGCTGGCGCTCTCCGAATTCACCAGCACGGCCATCGGCCGTTCGCTCGCCGGCTCGAAGACGGTGCCGTCTTTCTTCGCTTCCCATTTCCGGCCGGTGCCGGTGCGATCTTTCGTCGAGACGATCTTGCCCGACAAGAGGAACAAGTCGGAGACGAAAATCGCTTGGCTGAGCAGGCCGCCGGGGTTGTTGCGCATGTCGAGGATGATCGCCTTGGCCCCGGCCCGCTCGGCGTCCGCCACCGCGGCCGCGACCTCGTCGGCGGTGTTGTCGTTGAACGCCGTGAGGCGGATGAGCGCGATCTTGTTCTCTTTGTCGGCGAGGTAGTCCCATTTGGTCACGTCGTTGGGATCGCGGGCGAAGCCGCGGACCGCGTGGATCTTGATCGCCGCGCGGATGAGCGGGATCTCTTCCAACTTCTGACCGCCGATGCGTAGGACGGTCAATACGACTTTGGTGCCGGGGTTGCCTTTGATGAGTCCGCGCGCTTCGTCGACGCGGACGTTCTCCGTCGATTTGTCGTCGATCTTGTAGATGAGATCGCCCGATTGCAATCCGGCTTCGAACGCCGGGGTGCCGACCATCGGCGATTCGATCATCAGGATTTGCAACTGCGGGTGGAGCGAGAGATACGCTCCGATGCCGCCGAACTTGCCTTCGGTGTCGGTGGTGAATTGGTTGAGTTCGTCTTCGTTGAAGTAGGTGCTGTGGGGATCGAGCCGGCTCAGGCCGCCGTGGATCATGTCTTCGACGAGCTTCTTCTTCTCTTCGTCCGTCAGTTCGCGGACGTAATTCTTATCGACCTCGGCGAGCACGTCGACGACGGTACGGACGAGTTGGTAATCCTTCTCCGGGGGCGGGGCGGTCGCGGAAAGGACGGCCCCGAGCAGCACCAAACCGGGCACGACGAGCATCCAAGCGAGATTGCGTTGCGACATCGAGTGCCCCGTTATAAGCCGTACACTTTGCCCAGTTTGTCAGGCCGATTGTGCCGATTATAGCCATCGCATCCGAAACGCGGGAGCCGAACCCTGCGCCGACCGCCGGGTTGTACTTTTTACCTCAAGTCCTTTTGACCCGCCGCTTCCGCGCGCGTACTTTTCCTGCAATGTCGGCGCAGATACCCCAATGTGCCGGTTTCATAAGATCGACCACCACAGGATTACCCCAATGTATACGCTGGTGATGATGACGGCTCTGACCACCGCACCGGAAGCCGCGCAGTTCAACGGATTCTTCCGCGATTTGGCCGGCGGCAGCGGCTGCCAATCCGACACGCGATCCCAATCGGAAGGCACCAAGTGCCGCGGGAACTGCGACGGCTGCTGCGGCGGGGGCGGCTTGTTCAACGGGCGCATCATTTCGTTCTTCAGCTTCGGCGGCGGTTGCCGCGGGAGCAGTTGCAACGGATCCTGCACCGGCCGCAGCGCGAATTCGAATTGCAGCGGCAATAGCTGCAATGGCGCCCGCCGCGAGGCCGGGTCCTGCACGGGCTCATCCTGCTTCGGCAGCACCTTCGCCCCGATGAACATTCCAACTTACCCCGGCGACTTCGCCCAACCCTACCCCACGAATTCGGGCTACGGCACGGGTTGTCTCGGAGGTTCGCCGACCATCGTCCCCGGCGGCGGCTACGACACCGTCCCCTTCTCGCCCCCGACATCGGTGCCGAGCGAACGGGACACGTATCGCCCGACCGTCCTCGACGAACGCGAGCGCGGCGTCATCATTGTCCGCTTGCCCGAAGACGCCCGGCTCTTCGCCGAAGGCCGGCAATTGTCGTTGAAGTCCGACGTGCGTCGTTTCGTCACACCGTCGCTTCCGAACGACCGCGAGGGGGTCTACAACCTCCGCGTGGAATACACCCGCGACGGCGAGGTGATCTCGCGCACCAAACGAGTCCAGATTCGGGCGGGCGAGAGCAAGACGGTAGAATTCCACGAGCAAACCTCGCAGGCCCGGACCGTCAATGTCCCCGAACTCGTCGCCGAGAAACCGGTTCTCGGTTCGCCGATGAATCCGACCATCCCGACGCCGGAGCTGCCCAAAGGCACCCCGACGACCAACAAACCCCAGCCGCTCCCCCCGCTCGGCGGCGGATCGGTGACGGTCATTCCTCCTCCGCAAGCTCTCTCGGATCGGGCCAAGATCACGGTGAAACTGCCGGCGAATGCGACGCTGTTCGTCGATGCGAAGAAGAACAGCCGCACGGAACCGGTCCGCGAGTTCACGACGCCGGCGCTGAAGAAGGGCGAACTCTATACTTACACGCTGCGGGCCGAGTGGAGCCGCAATGGCCAACCGGAATCGGAGGAGCGCAAAGTGGAATTCATGGCCGGGGAACTGCACACGGTCGACTTCACGCTGGGATTCCAACGAGCCTCTCGGTGAAATTCGGAGTGCGGAGTTCGGAATGCGGAATGGAAGAAATGAATTCTTCATTCCGCACTCCGAATTCCGCACTTGAATCATCCCACTTTCTTCAACAGCGTCACGCGGCCGGTCGAAACCCACTCCACCACGAAGATGTTCCCGTCCTTGTCGAACGCCGCGTCGTGCGGATGGACGAACTTGCCGTCGACCCACTCGTTCGGCTTCTCGCGGATTTTCTCCGTCTGCACCTTTTTCAACCACTGCGGGTCTTCGCCCAAGTGGACGATCACTTTGTCGTCCTTGCCGAAGAGACTGATGCGGGCGAACAGATCCGGGATCATCAGCACATCGCCGCGCGTTTTGGCGTGGGCCGGAAAGAGTACGACCTTGTCCGCCTCGGTCGCGGTCAAGGGTTTGCCGTCGAGGTCGAACCGTTGCAATCGGTGATTGCCCCGGTCGCAGACGACGAGCACCGGCTTGTCCTTCACGCGGGCATCGACCCATTGGCCGTGCGGCGTGGACATTTCGCCGAGCTTCTTGCCGCTGCCGCCGAAGACTTTGGTCAGCTTGGCGTCCTTGTCGTACTTGAGCAGGTAATTGGAGCCGTAACCGTCGCCGACGATGAACCCGCCGTCGTCGGTGAAGCAGATGTTCGTCGGGTTGTAGGTTTTCTTCGGGTCCGCGTATTCCTCACACTCCGGCCGGCCCTTCGACCAAACGACTTCGCCTTTGAGCGTCGTCTTCATCAGCTTCAAGTCCTTCGTCCACGTGTTACTGAGGTAAAGGAATTCGTCCTTGCCCTCCTTGCGGACTTCGACCCCGTGCCCGCCGCCGTGGAACTCTTTGCCGAAGGAGCGGACGAACTTGCCCTTGGCGTCGAACACCAGCACGGTGTCCATCTGCTTGCCGATGCCTTGGTGCGTGATGTAGACCAAGCCCTCGGAGTCGAGGGTGACGTTGTGCGTCGTCTGCCAAGCGTAGTCGGCGGGGAGTTCGCCCCAATTGTGCTGGCACTCGTACAGATGACCTTCGACGCCGACGGTGGCTTTCTTCGCCCCGCCTTTGTCTTCGGCGCCGAGGATGATCGGTCCGACGGTGGCGACCGCCGTGGCTTTGAGGAATTCGCGGCGTTGCATGGTGGAAACTCCGAGGGGGAGAGGAAACTCCCGGCAGTTTATGCGATGCTGGCAGGGATTGCACGGAGGAAGAACAGGGTGATCAAATGCCGAAGTGGTCGATATTGGACATCAGTGGCTTGGCTTTCGCCACCACAATCCCCCTCGTCCCGATGTTCCTACTGTCTTGGTTTGATGACGCCATGTCCAAAGAGCCGGTCGGGATAGTGGCCAATCTCATGGCCTGTCCCCTTACCCTGTATCTGCGCATTGCTATCGGGGATCCTGGCTTCTGCGATTGCAATCGTCTCATCACGCCGGTTGGGTTACTACAGTTTTTGTCTTCACTTGCTCGTAGTGGGCTTTACAACTCTGTTACTGTTGGTCGGACTCTGCTCATTCGTAGTCGTGACAGATTCGTGAGAGGTCAGTCCCTCATCATTTCCGACGAAACCTTCTCGTATCCCCTGTGTTTATTCCCGTACAGGTCTCCCGAATCGACCCGACGAGTGCGTTGCCATGAAACTTCTTCGCATATTCGCCCTGATGGCCTTCACCGCATCCGCCATCGTCGGCCTGGGCGAACTCGGCGCGCCGCTGACGGCCGCGGACACCAAGGCCGAGAAGAAAGCCGAGCGGTTGAAGGCCAAGGCCGAAGCTCAGAAGAAGGCGGACGACGCCGCCAAGAGAGCGGACGAGGCCAAAGCCGCCGAACTCGCGAAAAAGGCGGCGGACGATGTCAAGAAAGCCGCCGCGAATCGCCCGGTCGTGATTCGAGATGTCTCCGTGGTCGCCAAGCTCATCGACGGCCACATCGACGCCCGCCTGAAAAAAGACGATATCGCCCCATCGCCGGTCGGCAGCGACGCCGACTTCCTCCGCCGGGTTTATCTCGACATCACCGGCGTGATCCCGTCGTACGAAAAGGCCAAAGCGTTCCTCGACGACCCATCCACCGGCAAACGGGAAAGACTCGTCGACGACCTGCTCGCCGATTCCAACTACGGTCGAAAGCAGGCCGACATCTGGGGCACCAAGCTCTTCACCGTCGATTCGATGAATCGCTTCGTCCAGAAAGACCCGTTCACGGCGTGGCTCAAGGATGAATTCAACAAGAATACGCCGTGGAACGATTTCGTCGCGTCGATCGTTACCGCGAGTGGCCCCGTCGATGAAAACCCGGCCGTCACCTATTTCCTCTCGAACCGCAGTATCGACAAACTCACCGACACGACCGGGCAGCACTTTCTCGGGATCCGCGTGTCGTGCGCCCAATGCCACAACCACCCGTTCACGACCACCAAGCAGTCCGAATACTGGGGCTTGGCCGCGTTCTATTCCAAGGTGAAGTCGGACAAGGTCGCCAACGCGAACAAAGGCGGCGACAACAGCAAGATCGGCGTGACCGAAGGCAACATGAAAACGAAGGCCAAGGACTTCTTTCCCGAATCGGCGAAGACCGTGCCCGCCAAGTTCTTCGGCGGAGCCGAACCGAAGCTGACCAACGCCGAACCGTACCGCCCTGCCCTGGCGAAGTGGATGACGGGCGCCGAGAACCCGTACTTCGCCAAGGCGATGGTGAATCGGACGTGGGCCCAACTCTTCGGCAACGGCATCGTCGATCCCGTGGACGACATGATCGACAAGAACAAGCCTTCGCACCCGGAACTGCTCGACGAACTGACCCGCGAGTTCACCGCCGGCGGCTTCGACTTGAAGTTCCTAATCAAGGGCATCGTCATGAGCGCTGCTTACCAGCGCTCGAGCAAGCCGAGCACCGGCAACAAGGAAGACGACCAACTCTTCAGCCACATGGCCGTGAAGATGATGACGGCCGAGCAACTCTACGACAGCCTCACGATGATCACCGGCGAAGCGGCCGGGGGCGATCCGAAGAAGGTCGGCGTCAAAGGCGGCACGCTGACGAAACGGTCGAACTTCGTCAACTTCTACGTCGCCGGAGCCGAGGAATTCAAGAGCACCGAGTACGACGCGGGCATCCCGCAAGCGCTGCGGTTGATGAACTCGCGCATCGCCGGCAACCCGGCCGCGCTGAAGCAATTCGGCACCGGCAAACCCACCGACATCATCGAGAAGATGTACATTACGACGCTGACGCGCCGGCCGACCGAGGCAGAAATTCAGCGACTTACGGCCCATGTGGCCAAGGCGGGTACTCCGAGCGAAGCGTACGGCGATGTTCTGTGGGCTTTGCTCAACAGCAGCGAATTCAACATGGTCCGATGATTGGGACGCTTCGCGTCCGGGTATGGGGTTTGGGGTGTGGGGTATGGGAAAACCCGATC
>JAYTBD010000890.1:0-2685 GCA_043737155.1 Fimbriiglobus sp.
CCTCGTGGATCGCTTCGCGCTTGAGGTCGATGACGTTGTCCTCGGTGAAACCGGGCATCGTCTTGCCGTTGTAAAGTTTCAACTTTTGCATCAGGCTCAGGCTCGCGTTCTTGGGCGGATTCAACCGCGTCAGCACGGCCCACATCGCGGCGACTTCGACCGTGTGCGGGGCGATGTGCTTACCCTTGACCTTGACCTCGTTGAAGTCCTTCTCATAGATCCGCACCTCGTCGCGCAGGCGCGTCACGTACGGAATGTCGATCTTCACCGTGCGGTCGCGGAGCGCTTCCATGAACTCGTTGTTCTGGAGACGCTTGTATTCCGGCTCGTTGGTGTGGGCGAGGATCACTTCGTCGATGTCCGTCTGAGCGAACTTCTTCGGCTTGATCTTGTGCTCTTGGGAAGCACCGAGCAAGTCGTACAAGAACGCCACGTCGAGCTTCAGCACTTCGATGAATTCGACGATGCCGCGGTTGGCGATGTTGAGTTCGCCGTCGAAGTTGAAAGCGCGCGGGTCGGAGTCGCTGCCGTACTCGGCGATCTTGCGGTAGTTCATATCGCCGGTGAGTTCGGTGCTGTCTTGGTTCTTCTCATCCTTCGGCTGGAACGTGCCGATGCCGATGCGGTCCTTCTCGCTCAGGATCAACCGGAAGATTTTCACCTCGTGCTTGAGCATCTCGAGCCAGTCGCCGTTGTACTTTTGGAGGCGCTCGCGGAACTCGTACCGGCTCGCGGGGCAGAGGTCACCCTTGATGCGAATGCCGTACGGATTCGGCCCGGTCGCCTCGGCATTCAATTGCCCCAGTAGTTCGGTGCGGTATTCCTCGGGGATCAATTGCAGCGGTTCGCTGTGCATCGGATCTTTGGCGTAAGTGCCGTCCGGGCTTTTCCAGCTGAAGCTGAAAAGTTGTCCGGCATCGCTGCGGCTGTACTCCTCGAGTCCGCGCTTCAACAGGCGGGCGATGGTCGACTTGGCGCTGCCGACGGGGCCGTGGAGCAGGATCACCCGGCGCTCGGTGCCGTAGCCGAGGGCGGCGCTCTTGAACGTGTTGACGAGGGTCACCCAGGGCCGGTCGAGGCCGTAGATGCCGTCGCCGTGGCGCGTGGCGAACTCGGTGAAGAACTTGTACCGCGTAAGCTTGTCTTTGTTCTCGTAAATATCTTCGGTGCCGTGGGCCAGAATCATGTCGAAGAGCCGCTGGTACGCCGTGCGCGTCACCGTCGGCTGCTTCATCACGATTTCGAGATACTCGGGGAAACTGCATTCCCAGTTGAGCTTCTTGAAGTCGGTCAGATCCATCTGCGAGCGGAGGCCGTCGAGAATGCCTTGTGCCGTGGCCATGGGGTCTCCTAGTTCCAACGACCGATGGGGTGCATCGGAGGATGATCGAAGCCAATGATGAACGGAGAGAGGGCGAGCGCCGTCGGTTCGCGTCGAAGCTTTAGCATTGTAAGCTGATCCGTGTGTCCTTTCCAGAAAGACTCCGGACGCGGGCGCGTTCCGGCTGAAATACGAAGCCGTCGGCGGCGTCGGAATTCACAATGGACCCCGAGGCGTTCGCCAACTTGGTGTCGGCCCACGGCCCGGCGCTCGCCTTGTTCGCCCGGCAATGGTGCGGCACCCCGGAAGACGTCGTGCAGACGGCCTTTCTGAAATTGGTGCGCCTGCGGACCCCGCCCGACAAGCCCGTGCCATGGCTGTACGCCGTGGTGCGCAATGCCGCCCGCGATGCGTCCCGCTCGGCCCGGCGCCGCCACACGTACGAGACCCGGGCCGCCGAAAACGCGGTGACGTGGTTCATTCCCGCCGAGGACCCCGCCGGCTTGGATGCTTTGCAAGCCGCGGACGCGCTGAAAGAATTGCCGGACGAGCTCCGCGAAATCATCGTGATGCACCTGTGGGGCGGGTTGACCTTCGAGCAGATCGCGGTTGTGCTGGGCAGCTCCGCGAGCACCGTATTCCGCCGCTACGGCACCGGGTTGACCCGGCTCCGCGAACAGTTGAGGGCGCCATGCCGAACCGAATGACCGACTCCTTCGAAGGCAACCTCGCCGCCCTGCGTCCGGCCGCCGGCGTCGGTCAGGCGAGCTTCTACTACCGCGCGGGCCAAGTCTCCCGCGAGCGCGCCGTACGGACGTGGCGGCTCCTCGGCGGCGTCGCGATCGCTTTGCTGCTGGTTACGGTGGGGATCTGCGCTTGGCGCATCCGCGACGCGGAACTCCGAATCGCGGATGCCGAGGCGAAGCGCATTCCCACCGCCGCGGTCGCCGTGCCGCCGGAGCCGATTCCGCTCCCGCCCAGTCCGAGTGCGGATGAGGACCTGCGCCCCTATGCGCCCCCGATGAGTCCGCCCGATGCGGATGACGACATGACCCCCGGCGAAGTGGCCAGCACGCTGGAACTCCGGCGCAACATCCTCACGGCGGGATTGTCGTATTTGGACGCTCAGCCGAAACGGAGCCAGACAAAACCGAAGAGGAACACGGACGACACGGATCGAAACCCGAGATGAAAAGGATCCGAGATGAGTCGTCTTGTCCGATCCTCTTCATCCCGCCTTTCATCCGCGTCATCCGCGTTCCTCTTCAAACGACAAACACCCGAGGTGACCATGCGATACGTCCTCCTGCTTCTCATCCTACCCGCGTTCGCCCAAGCCCAACTTCCTCCGATCAAACTGACGG
>JAYTBD010000891.1:0-2677 GCA_043737155.1 Fimbriiglobus sp.
TCGACCGGTTGCCGAAAGAGATCGCCGAATACAAGAAGCTCGGCGTCCGCATCCTCGGGGTTTACCCGCCGTGTTTGCAGGGCGAGGTCTACGAGACCCAACCGGGGTGGCGGCGCATCCCGACCGACACGACGACGATCCCGACCATCGACATGAAGAAGTACCCGCACGGCGGCATGCTCTGCTTGCTCGGGCCGTACGGCGACTTCTTCGTGGAGGTTATGGCCGAGATTTTAGAGAAGCACCCGGAGATCTCGGCGTTCAGCTTCGACGGCCTGCACTACGGCGGCGTCTGCTACTGCGAACACTGCCGGAAGAACTTCAAGAAAGAGACCGACAACGAGATCCCGAAGCTCGACATGAACGACCTCGCGTTCCGCAAATACCAGCATTGGGCCGACCGGCGCATGGAAGATGTGGTGCGACGATTGCAGACCCGGTTGAAGGGGATCAACCCGGAAGTCGCACTGGTGACGTGGTCGACGAACGCGGGGCGGTTCGGCCACTTCCTCGATATTCCCCGGAACATGCCGGCGCGGATGAACCTGTTGTTCGACGCGCCGGATCAGGAGTTCTGGCTCGACGAAACGAACCGCGGCACCACCATCGTGCCGGCGTTCGCCAACGCTTACATCTGGGCGACGACGAACCACCGCGTCGCCTTCAGCGAGCCGTACATCCTCAGCCACGGTAACCCGTACGGGAAGGACAGCTTCCCCGCACACGAGATCGAGCGCCGGATGATGTTGGCGCTCACGCACGGGGCGATGCCGAGCATCGCGGTGGCCCAGCCGAAGCATCTGCAGGACGACTTGTACAAGACGATGGACGCCGTGCAGGCGCGCAAGCCGTGGTTGACGCACAAGACCCCGGAGCCGTGGGCCGCGCTCGTGATGAGCGACAACACACGCAACTTCTACGGCCGCTCCGCGGGCAAGGTCGAGGAGCGCTATCTCGCGGCCGTGCTCGGCACGTTCCGCACGGCGGTCGAAGAGCATTTGCCCGTCGCGGTAATCAACGATTGGAACCTGACCAGCGCCGACCTCGCCAAGTACAAGGTGCTGATCCTGCCGAACACGGCGTGCCTCGATGAGACGCAGGCGGAAGCGATCCGCAAGTTCGTGAAGGACGGCGGCGGGTTGGTCGCGTCTTTGGATACCGGCTTGTTCGACGAATACGGTTCGGCGCGGAAGGGCTTCGCCCTCGGCGATCTTTTCGGCGTCGAGTACCGCGGACTGGCCGATTCCGCGCCGGCGGCGAAAGACGAGATCGACGTGAACTTCGCCAAAGCCATCGGCCCGGACTACTGGGAGAAACGCAAGAGCGTCTTCGATTTCAAGCAGGATACCGCGTCCTTTTTGAACCGGGGCAAGATGAAGAAGTACGTGGGCGACGAACAGGTCACGTTCAAAGGCCCTGCGGTGCGCGTCGCGGTGAAAGGGGCCGACGCGAAGATCGTCGGGACGATGCGGGCGAAGGACATCGCGTCGCCCATCGACTACCCGGCCGTCGTGATCAACACGTTCGGCAAGGGGCGGGTCGTCTACTCCGCGGCGGGCTTCGACGCGGCCTATTACCTGTATCCGTACCCGTATCAACGGTTGGTGTTGAAGCACTCGATCCAATGGGCCGCGGGGGACAACGCCGCGCCGTTCGCAGTCGAGGCCCCGATGTGCGTCCACGCGACGCTGATGCGGCAGTCGAAAGACGGAGAACGTCTCGTCGTCCACCTGTTCAACGATTCCAACACCACGGCCCACCACGCATTGCCCGTCGACGACGTGCCGCTCCGCGAGGAAGTCCTGCCGATCCACGACATCGCCATCACCTTCGTACCCCGGTACAAGTTCATCAAGATCCACCTCGAACCGGGCGGGAAGGAACTCGAAATGAAACGGACGCCCGACGGGACCCGCGTGGTCGTTCCCCGGCTGGATGTTCACTCACTGGTCGTCGGCGAGTTGGAAGTGAAGAACTGAACGATCGTTGCCAATGCCGTTCTAAGGCGACCCGAAGATGGCATACGCCCCACCCCCGACGAGGGCGACATGGGCCACGACGAGGAACCAGAACACGATCAGGAAAGGCGTTTTCTTCGTCTTGTGGCGGAACTGTCGCTGTCCGAACAGCGCCCCCGGCCAGCCGCCCAAGAACGCCAAGACGTGCAGAGTCCGTTCGGGCATTCGCCGGTCGCCGCGGATGGCGCGCCGCTTATCCAGAGCGTAGATTGCGAAGGAGGCGATGCTCAAAATGAGGACGCTGCTCAAGTAAAGGAGTATCGGGTTCATCATCGGCTCCAAATCAAAACGGAACACGGATGACACGGATCAAGATGGATGAAGAGGATCGGAAGAATGATCTGTTCCGATCCTCTTCATCCGGTTTTGATCCGTGTCATCCGTGTTCGCATTTTGCCCCGATGAGCAACTCCCCCGCTTCCCGACACAGTCTTTGAGCCTCCGGTTCTGTCGGCGCCTCGGCGATCACGCGGACGATCGGCTCGGTATTGCTCGCGCGGACGTGCAGCCACCAATCGGGGCCGTCGAGCCGCAACCCGTCCACGGTATCCGTCTTCGCCTCCGGCCAATGCGCGCGGATCGCCGCCAGAGCCGGCGCGAGTTTATCCCGCGGCACGGTGAACTTCGTTTTCAGCATCGCGTACTGCGGCAACTCCGCG
>JAYTBD010000892.1:0-2677 GCA_043737155.1 Fimbriiglobus sp.
AACCCGGCTGCGGTACCGCCGAAGGGGGTTGTTCGTCGTGCAGCACCGGCGCTTGCGGGACGGGGTCGTCGTGCAGCAAAGGCAAAGTGAACACCGCCGCCGAGCTGACTACCTACTTCGCGGACCTCCGCGAAAAGATGGAGAGCCAAGTGGCCGTGCGGACTCCGTTGGTTTGTTGCGAAGAATGAACCACGAAAAGCACGAACGACACGAAATAGAATTATAAATGGAGCCCAGACTCGATTGTTCCCTTTCGTGTGATTCGTGATTTTCGTGGTTATCTTTCCAGGAGATTCTCGATGCGTTGGTCGGCCATCTCAATCGCCGCAATCCTGTTCGGATCCGCGCTTTCCGCGGTCGAACCCGTCGATGTCGCCGCGCCGCTGAAAACCATCAACTCCATCGGGCGCGAAGGCGCCGGCAACGCCGAAGCCGCGAAGGCGTGGGCCGAATTGGTGAAGGCCGGCCCCGATGCGCTCTTCCCGATTTTGAACGCCATCGCCGACGACAAGCCGACGAGCGCGAATTGGTTCCGCACCGCGGTCGATGCTATCGCCGAGAAGCACGCCGCGACCGGTGGCAAATTCGGCACGGACAAGCTGACGAAGTTCGTCGCCGATCTGAAAAGGAGCCCGACCGCCCGCGCCGTCGCTTACGATTTGCTCCGCAAGGAAGACGCCGGCGAAGCCCGCGATCTGCTCCCCGGCTTTCTCGACGATCCGAGCCTCGAACTGCGCCGCGACGCGGTCCAACACCTATTGACCCGAGAAACGACGCTCAACCGAATCCCGGAAATTGCAACCCTCCAAAAACTCTTTGCGGCTTCGCGGGACAAGGATCAGGTCGAAGCCATCGCCAAGGAATTGAAGAACCAGAAGCAGGCCGCCGACATCACCAAGCACCTCGGCTATATCACGCAGTGGAATGTTTCCGAAGACTTCGACAACAAAGACGGCGTCGGTTTCCAGAAGGCGTATCCCCCGGAGACGGCCGCGGAGCGCAAGGGGTGGAAGTCCGCGCAGAGCAGCGCAGTCTACGGGGAATTCGACCTCAACAAAGTCATCGGCAAGAAGATGAACGCCGTCGCTTACGCCGCGGCCGTGCTCGTCGCGGAGGCGGACACCCCGGCCGAGATCCGCGTCGCCAGCCAGAACGCGATCAAGATTTATTTCGATGGCAAGGAAGTGTTCGCGCGCGAAGAGTACCACCACGGCACCAAGATGGACCAGCACATCGCCAAGGTGAAACTGAAGAAGGGCAAGAACACGATCCTGCTGAAGATGTGCCAGAACGATATGCCGTACGACTGGGCCCAAGTCTGGGGCTTCGCCGCCCGCATTTGCGACTCCACCGGCGGGTCGTTGAAGTTAGAGCAACTGGTCGATGACAAGCCGGTGTCACCGGGCGAACTCGCCCCCGCCGAACCGAAGGAGATCAAATGATGCGTTGCCTACTCCCGCTGATCCTCATCGCGACTTCGGCGAACGCCGCCGACTGGCCCCAGTTCAAAGGCCCCGGCGGATCGGGCGTGTCGTCCGAAAAGGATTTGCCCATCAAGTTCACCGCCAAAGAAGGTCTGCGCTGGAAGGTGCCCCTTCCCGCCCGCGGCGTCTCGTCGCCGATCGTCATGGGCAACAAAGTGTTCGTCACCTGCAGCGGCGGCACCCGCGACGACCGTCTGCACCTGCTCGCGTTCGACACCGCCACCGGGGATAAACTCTGGCAGCGGAGCATCAACGCGACGGGGAGCACGACCGCCCACCCAAAAACCTGCATGGCCGCGCCGACGCCCGTCGCCGACGAAACCGGCGTCTACGCGCTCTTCGCCACCGGCGATATTTTGGCGTGCGACCACGATGGCACCGTGCTGTGGGTGCGTTCGCTCACGGGCGACTATCCGACCATTTCCAACCAAGTGGGCATGGCGTCGTCGCCGGTACTTTACAAAGACAAAATCATCGTGCCGATGGACAACGCCGGCGAGTCGTTCCTCGCGGCGCTCGACTCCAAGACCGGCAAGAACACGTGGAAGACCCCGCGCCCGCGCGACATCAACTGGGTCACCCCGGTCATCCGCGAGCTGAACAGCAGCGAGGCCGAAGTCCTCTACCAAAGCCAGAAGGATCTCGTGGCCTACAACGCGGTCGACGGCAAGAAAAAGTGGAGCCACAAAGTGGGGAGTTCCTCGCCGACGCCGTCGCTCGCCGAGGGATTGCTCCTGACCAGCAGCGACGGGCTATCGCTGTTGAAGCCGGTCGAGAACAAGATGGAGGACGTGTGGAAGTCGGCCAAGTACCGCACCGGTTATTCTTCGCCGCTCTACTACGACGGCAAAGTCTACGCGGCGATACCCTCGACCGGGACGGTCTGGTGCCTCGACGGCAAGACCGGCAAAGCGGTCTGGGATGAAAAGGTCACCGGCAAAGGCAAGCAAACCTTCTCCGCATCCCCCATCGCGGGGGACGGCAAAGTCTACGTGTTGACCGAGACGGGGACCGTCTCGGTGTACAAAGCCGGGGGTACCGATGCGGAACTGCTCGGAACGAGCGAGATCGGCGAGGAACTGCTGGCGACCCCCGCGATCTCCGGGGGCGGCTTGTTCATCCGCAGCGACAAGAGCTTGATCTGCGTCGGTAAGAAGTGACTCGGCGAGCCGGCAGCGTGAGCTGCCGGATTC
>JAYTBD010000893.1:0-6613 GCA_043737155.1 Fimbriiglobus sp.
TCTCGACTATGCTCCGCACGCCGGGATCGAGCGACTCGTCGGCGATCTGAACCGCGTGTATGCCTCGGTGCCGGCTCTACACGAACTCGACACGCAACCGGGCGGGTTCGATTGGATCGAGGCGAACGACGGCGATGCGAGCGTCTATGCATTCCTCCGCAAGCCGAAGACCGGCGAAGAACGCGTCCTCTGCTTGATGAACTTCACGCCGGTCGTACGCTCCGGCTACCGCGTCGGTGTTCCCGGTCCCGGCTATTGGAAGGAAATTATGAATACCGACGCGACGCCCTATTGGGGCGGCAACGTCGGCAACAACGGCGGTATGCAATCCGAAGCGGTGCCGTGGCACGGCCAGCCCTACTCGGTCGTGGTGACGCTCCCGCCCTTGGCGGGGGTCTATTTCCAAGGCTCCGTCGTGCCGAGCGGCAAACCGTGATCGAGCTCGAAGCATCGCTGCGGGCCGTCGAACCGGGGTGGCGCTTCGTCAAAGAACGCCAGCTCGCCCAAGCCCACCGCTATCTGCGCGATCACGGTCGGAGGCTCGCCCCATCCCACCGATTGCCATTGATACTCTTGCGTACCGACGCCGAGGCGTGCGGCTGTTTTGCGAATGCGGTGTTCGAAGGAGACTCCCCTGACTTGGTGATAGTCTCGACCCCTTTCGACCGGGGTCTCGGCGATCAACCGCTCGCCCGACAATACCTGCATTTCTGGCGATTGCTTTACTCTCTGCGAATACCGACGGCGAACGCCGAGACTGTTTGGAAATCGCTTACGAAGTTGCAACGCCGCGAAGCCGAAGTGGTATTGATGTCGAGCGGCGCCGTATTGCAGGATGGAACCCCGGAGGAATCGGCCGACGCTTTCGCGCGGGATATGCTGACGCATGCGCGCTTCGCCGCGAGCGAAATGAATTACCGCTACCCCGCATTGCCCGATTGGCCTACGCTTCGCTCCCGACTTCTCGCCGGCTTCGACGAAACGGCCCTTTACCGATCCACTCGGCCGACGGGAGCCTCGGAACCGAACACGGATCCGACGAGTCGCGTCTCTCCCGCGATTCCACCCGCTCCAAATCAGGAACGGGCAGAGCGTTCGATCCGCCGCGCTGAAGCGGCCGCAGAAAAAGGGAATGCGGCGCGCAGCGCGATCTGGTACACGGATGCCGCGGAGGCGGGGTCGGACAAAGCTCGTACCTCCGCGGAGCTCGCGATCTCAGAAGGATTGGTCCGACCGCTCGCGTCCGTAATGCAATGGGACTCGCCGCAGGCGAATGCATGGACTATCCCACTCCGAGCGTCGCTGATTCCCGCGACTGCGCGTCATTGGTCTCACGCCGCCAAAGCGCTTTACGACTTGCAGAAGATCGCCGTCGATTTGGGGGGCGATCTGTACGCCGTCGACCCCGCGGGTTGGGCCGCGAGTTTCGGCCGGCGTCCGCTGCTGCGAAAGCTGACGCTCGCCCGGTTGGGTTTGCTCCATCGGCGTTTGCTGAAAGTGAAGAAGCATTTGGCGAGTGCGGGACTGACAGCGGTCGAGCACGATGCGATCCGGTCGCTGTTGGATCCGGAGATCGCGCTCGCCCAAACCGCGTTGCGCGCTGCCATGGAGCCGATTATCTTGCGGGTTTTCGGCGAAGTCGGTTTCGCACCCGACGACATCGTCGAGCGTATCGCGTTGCCGAAGATCGTCGATGAACTCCTCGATCTGACCGTCGCCCAAGGCTTCTTCCGCTTCGGCGATCTCCGCGATGCGCTCGCGCGCAATCAACTCAAGATGCACGACCTCGCCGGGGTCGGCGAACTCGTCTTCGGGGATCCCCTGCTCAAAGCGGATGCGGCTTTCGCCGAGCGACTCGATGGCCTCTACTACCACGGCGAAATCTACTTGCGCTGGTTCCAACGCGGCAGTTCGGTCGCCTTCGGGACCACGCTCGGGCGATGGATCACGCTCTTCGTCGCGCTCCCGTTCGGCGCGGCGTTCATGACGGTGGAATTCGCCAAGTACATCGCCCTCGAAGCCTCGGCCGTCGCGCGATACGTCGTCGGTTTGTTTTCCTCCGCGGAAGAAGTCGCCGAATCGAAAAGCTCGCACGGGATCGCTATGCCGCCGGTGGCGATCGGATTCGTCATCGGACTCGGTGTTCTCTACCTCGGTTTGATCCACTCGACATGGATGCGGAAGGCCGCGGTGAGTTCCCTCGGCTCGATGGCGAAAGCCGTCCGTTGGGTGTTCGCCGAGTTGCCTTCGGCGGTCTGGAATTCCACGCCTCTCAAGGCGATGCGGCGCAACCCGCTCGCGCGTTGGTTCCAACGCCGGCTCGCCGTGCCTTTGATCGGCGCCGGCATCACGGCGGCGGGCGGTTCCGCACTCGGTTGGCCGGGGCAGCTGCTCGCGTACGCAACCATCGGCACCTTCGCGGCGCTCGCTCTCGTTCTGAATACTCCGGGCGGGCAACTCGTCTGGGAACGCCTCGAAGATTTGTTGCTCTGGCTTTGGCGTCGCGTCCGCACGAACTTCTTCCCCGGCCTGATCGGCTGGATCGTCTGGCTATTCCGCGAACTCCTCGGAGCACTCGACCGGCTCATCTATTCCATCGACGAATGGTTCCGCTTCCGCGAGGGGCAGTCAAAGCCATCGCTCGCGATCAAAATCGCACTCGGTTTGCTCTGGTTCCCCGTGCGTTACATCCTGCGGTTCGCCATTTACCTGCTGATCGAACCGCAGATCAACCCGATCAAGCATTTTCCCGTGGTCACGGTCTCGCACAAACTCTTGTTGCCGATGATCCCGGCGATTTCGACGGCGACGGGTGTCGCGCGAGAATGGGTCGCGGGGGCGATGTCCGGTATCCCTGGCATCTTCGGATTTCTCGCTTGGGAACTCAAAGAGAACTGGCGACTCTACGCGTCGAACCGACCATCGAAGTTGGTGCCATTGGCCATCGGCCACCACGGGGAAAGCGTCCGCGGTTTGCTCCGTCCGGGGTTTCATTCCGGCACCGTGCCCAATGCGTTCGCATCGATTCGCAACGCCCTCGCGAAGTCCGAGGTGAGCGCCGCGCCTGCGAAGTTGCACAAACCTCTGGAGAAACTGCACCACGTCGAAGCCGCGATGAAACACTTTGCCGAACGCGATCTGCTGGCTTACCTAACGTCGACGAAAGCTTGGGCCGGAATTTCACTCCGCTGCGAGGCGGTCCATCTCGGCTTGCAGCACATCCGCATCGAGATCGCGGGCGATGGGCCGATGGCCGAATTGCGCTTCGAATTGATCGACTCGATTATCGTCGGGCACTGCGATGACACCGCGTTCCTCGTATCGACCAACGCGGATCAACGCGAGTGCTGGGAGCGTGCCGTGCTCGGCTTCTGGGCGATGGGGGCCGTCCCGGTGGACGACCCGCGTGTGAATTGGGACGAGTGGGTGAGTTTCTGGGAAGGGAAGAGTCAACCCTTCCGCCCCTTGCCTTTGTAAGTCTTCTGCTCCGTCAGCACCAAGTCCATGTACACGTCGTGCGCGGCCACGGGGATGCTCGGGAAAACTTGGCACTCGAACGAGAGCGCGATCAGCGGAACTTCGGGGCGAATCTTCGACAGCAGCCGGTCGTAGTAACCCTTCCCCTGCCCCATGCGACCACCGGAAGGATCGAAGGCCGTGCCGGGCACGGCGACCAAATCGATCTCCTCGGGTTGAAGCCGCTTCGAAGGCAGCTCGCGCAGGTCGGTGGCGGGTTCGAGGATTTTGTACGCCCCTTCGACCAACTCGCTCATGTCTTCGAGCCAAAACAGTTCCAACTGATTCGTCTCGACGATGCAATACGGAATGATGACCTTCGGCCCCTTCGCCATCGCCTCGGGAAGCATGTGCCGCGTGCGCACCTCGCTCCCGGCATCGACGTACCAGAGCACGGTCTTGGCGGCTTCGTACACCGGCATCGCCATAAACTCTTCGCAGATCTGTCGGCTGATCTCTTCCTTGTTCTTTTGGGCCACGCGGTTCTTGCGGGCCTGTTCCCGGATGGCGGCCTTCATGGCTTGCGGATCGACTTCGCTCACGACTGTCCCTCGGCTGACCGAAAACTACCCCCAGTATAGTTGTAGTGTCCGCGAACGCCGCCGGTATGCCGTTCACGATTTTGTGCCCGGAGTCAGGACGGTCCGACGGATGACGCCATCCGGCAGCCAGCGGGTCATTTTCATCAAGCGATACATTATCCAAGGGAAATTGTAGACGGCCCTACGTCGCGGCAAAGCATTCGCGATCCGCCGGGCGGCTTCGTCGGCAGTCATCAGAAACGGCATCGCATTCGTCCGCTGCGCGGTCATCGGCGTCCGGATGAAACCTGGGCAGACGACGGTGACGGCAACGCCGCGGGGTTTGAGTTCGATACGCAATGCTTCGCAGAAGGAATTGACCGCCGCTTTGCTGGCGCAGTATCCGGCCGAGCCGGGGAGGCCTTTGTACGCCGCGAGGCTGGAGATTGCGACGACATGACCCGAGCCGCGGGTCAACATCCCCGGGAGCACCGCTTCGAACGCCAACACGACCCCGAGATAATTGACCCGCATCATCGCTTCCACGCCGGCGGCGTCGACCGGATCGCCGCCGCTCGGAAGGCTGATGCCGGCATTGGCGATCAAGCAATCGGTCGGTCCAAGACGGCTTTCGAGCTTCGCGATGGCTGCGGCGAGCGCGGCACGGTCGGTGACATCGCACGCCTCCGCTTCGATCGTGCCGGCGACCGCTCGAATTTCACCGACGAGCTTCTCCAGTAATTCCGGCCGGCGTGCCAAGACTCCGACGCGGGCGCCCCGCGCAGCCAGATCGACCGCCAGCGCCCGGCCGATCCCGCTGGATGCCCCGGTGATCAGAACCGTTCTCCCACGCCAAGCCATAGCAATCCCTCGAATCGCTCCATCCCGCGGAACCATTGCGGTCTTTGGTACAACTTCGTCCGAACCCGGATATCGTGCCGACCCGCCGCGGATGTGCAAGGCATATTTCCGACTCTGCGCTTGGCAAGGCCGCCCCCGGAGAGCATCCTGAATGGATGCGTCTCCCGTCCGCGAGGATCGCCCATGTCCGCCCATATCATTTTCGCGCTTGTGTTCTCTCTCGCGGCCTGTTCGACAGGTGCGGCCCAAGTCGTCTACCCGGCCGCGCCCGAGAGCTACGACGTCGAGTTCCGCTACCGCATCCGGACCGACCGCGACGAGCGCATCCGACAATACCAGGCGATGGAAGCCGAGCTGGACAAACTCGGCTTCAAACAAGTCCGCGCCGCGAATGACGATCTGGAAATATTCGATCCGTTGGCCGAAATCAAAGTCGGCACTATCCCCGGCAAGAATATCCGAGCGCTTGTAGAACTCCCCGCGGTGAGGACGGTGATCGCGCGCAAGGCGGGCGAAAAGCTGCCGGAAGCCAAGAAGCTCGTCCAAGTGCGAATCGCGATCCCAAAAAATCTGACCGGCCGCGAACAGCGATTGCTGCACGGACAAACCGTGGCCCACCTCGGATTGCTCGGCTTCGTCGAATCGATCGGCTACCAGCACGACGGTTTTGGAACCATCCGCGGAGCGATCCCCGCCGGGGTCGTCCCGAGTTTGTTGAAGGATCTGCGGACGCTCCCGGGCGGTTGGCTCTTCTCGGCGAACACCAAGGACGCATTGCCGACACCGTTCAGTTCCAATGTGCCGCTGCGATTCATCGAAGTGCTACCCGATCCGCCGGCCGATTCCCCCGTGCTCGCATTACCGAAGGATCTCGGCAAGCTCACGGCGGAACTCAAAGCCATCATCGATGATCCCGCGAATGCAGAAAAGCCACTGGTCGTGGAAGCGATATTCGAATCCGACTTGGGCATCAGCGCCCGCGAAGAGCGCATCGCCCTACGGGTGTTGGCGAGCGGTTCGAGCGTCGAAGGGATCGTCGGCCGGGTGGCGACGGTCCGCGTGCCCAAGGCCCCGCTCGCGGCCAAGCTCGCAGACTACTCGGAAGTTCGGCATCTCCGATTGCCGCGCATGGCGAACGAGACGGCGAAGCCCGCGGCCACCGCCAAAGACGCGGCCGACTTCCTGAGAAATTCGAATCTGGGCGAACTCCACAAACGCGGTTACGACGGTACCGGGGTGCGGATCGTCGTGCTCGCGTCGGAGTTCCCCGGACTCGCCCAGCACATCGGCAAGGAGCTCCCGGCCTCGACGAAACTGTTCGACCTCACCGGCGAAGTGCGACCGACGATGGAACCTCTCCCGGCCCTGCCCGGCCGAGTGGGCACCGGGACGGCGACCGCTCTCGCCGCATCCGCGACGGCGCCCAAGGCGGAGATTATTTGCGTCCGGATCGACCCCTCGTCGTTCCACCAACCCTTCACCGTGGCCCAAGCCGTCGTCGGGGAACTCGGGTTTTCGGTGGCTCTGGTGACCCGCTCCGAAGAGATGACCGTCCTGGCGGATCGTTTGCTCGCCGACCGGCGCGGCGCGGTCGAACGCTACCGCAAGGCGTTCTCGAATCTCACCGACGATGTGAAAGCTAAGAAGGAGCGCGACGATGCGGCCGTCGAAATGACCGGCGTGCAGAAGCGCGAAGCGGAATTCAAAGCCCTCGC
>JAYTBD010000894.1:0-2668 GCA_043737155.1 Fimbriiglobus sp.
CATGGAGACCGAAATCGGCCTCTTCGCCATGAAGCGCGACATCATCAACCGGCACCTCGGGCACTACCAATCGGTGAAGGCCGAAGTCCACATCGTCCAAATGGCGCCGTTGGCGTTGTGCAATTACGCCACCTACGAAATCCTCAAACGCGGGGGGGTCGACGGCATCGATCCGGCCGCGGCGCCCGACACGAGCGACGATACGCCCCGCGGCAAGAAGCGCTGCGCCGTCATCCTCGATATCGGCACCGAGAACTCGAACCTCATCATCACCGACGGGGCCAAGATCATCTGGCAGCGACCCGTGCCACTGGGCGGGAACAACTTCACGCGGGCGCTCACCAAGGAATTGAAACTGACCTTTGCCAAGGCCGAGCACCTGAAGCGGAACGCCGCGAAGTCTCCGGAACTGGCCCAAATCCTCAAGGCTTTGCGCCCGGTGCTCACCGACTTCGTCGGCGAAGTCCAGCGTTCCCTCGGCTACTTCACGAACACGCACCGCGATGCCCACGTCGCCTACCTCGTGGGCCTCGGCAGCGCGTTCAAGCTCCCCGGCTTGCAAAAGTACCTCTCCGAGAAGTTGGCTCTCGAAGTCCGCAAACCGTCCAAAATGGAGCGGCTCTCGGGCGAGCAAGTCCTCAACGATCCGAGCTTCACCGACAACATTCTCACGTTCCCCGTGGCGTACGGGTTGGCGCTCCAAGCCACCGGGTTGGGCCGGCTGCAAACCAACCTGCTCCCCGGCGAAATCCGCACGGATCGGCTCATCCGGGCGAAGAAGCCTTGGGCCGCCGCCGCCGCCGCGGCGTTGTTGCTCGGCACCGGGGCCGTGGCCTTCGGTTACGGCACGCAGTACCAAGCCGTATCCGACAAGAAAATCACCGCGTCGATGGCGAAAGCCGACCAGGTGGTGAAGGCCGCCGGCGACCAAGAGAAGGAACGCACCATCAAAGAAGGCGAGAAGGCGGCCGCGATCACGGAAGTGAAGGCCATCGTCTCCGGGAACGACGAGCGATTGAACTGGGCGCGGCTGCTCGAATTGATTTCCGCGTCACTGCCGGTCCCCGGCATCCTCGAGAAAGGCACGGGGAAAGAACTTTCGACCGGCAATCTCGAACTAGCGGATCAAAAACGGTACTGGCAACTCGGACCTCAGCAACTCGCCATCGCCAAGCACTTCGAACGCATCGCGTCCGGGGTGCCGTTGAACAAGCTCTACGACGATGACAAATCCGAAGATTTGCCGACGGTGAACATCGAGGCCATCGATTGCCGGTACAGCGAGAACGTGCAGACGTTCTTGTTCAACGCCCAAGACTTCGCGGACAAAGTCTCCGGCTTGGCGATCCACCTCGACTTCCCGCCCAACTTCGAAAAAGTCCCGGTGGAAGACCCCCTCGCGAAGGTCAAGGAAGCCCCGAAGGCCCCCGAGGGCGGCGCGTGGATCATCGAAATCCGCGGTTACACTTACAACAGCGACGCCACGAACTTCTTGCGGAAGTGCTTGGTCGGCAACCTCAAGCGCTCGGAGCACTTCGCGAAGGTCACCGACCCGACCGATAGGAAAGTGGCGACCTCCCTCCAAGCGGAGACGTTGGCCGACCCCGTGAAAGGCCGCATCAGCCACGCCTTCTTGGCCCTCTCTTACAAGAAGGATAAGCGGGACGGCAGCGCGCCGGTACCGGCCGCGAATGCCGGCACCGCGAACTTCCAATACATCCCGAGTTCCCGGCTCGATCTGCTACTGTCGCCGAAGACCGCGGTGGCGACCGGCGGTGAACTCCCGTCGAATCCCATGGGCCCCCCGGCCGGCGGCCCCCGCGGGTCCGAAGGCTCCGAAGGTGGGGTGAGTACGGTGGTTGCCAGGTGGTTCGGCTTGTTGGGCAAATCGACCGCCAATAACGCCAACTTCTTCTCGGGAGGGAGCGAAGGCGGATCGAGCATGTCGGGTACGTCGAATATGATGCCGATGGGCATTCCCATGGGACCGACTCCGCCGACGGTGCCGGTCGCAGGCCCGGGAACCGGTACCACACCGGGTTCGAGAACCAAGTTCCCGACCGAGTTCATCGTCTATCTGATTTGGCGGGAACCGAGCACCGAAGCCCCGGCCGCGCCGAAATAGTCCCGTTTCGACTCCCCGAACAACACCCGTACGGACGGACATCCCTATGAAAAGCGACGCGCTGAAGAAGCACCACTTCTGGCTGCTGTTCGGGGCCGTGCCCCTCTTGGTCGGTCTACTGGTCATCATGCTTTACACCGGCCCCGCCGATGCGATTGCCCAGCAGGCCGGCGAATATAAGAAATCGTCGGATGCCGTCGGCTCCGCCAAAGCTCAAGGCACCGGCATGATCGCCGGACTCGGCGAGCAAAAGACGGTGCTCGAAGAGCGCCGCGGCCAACTCTGGGGCGTGAATTACGAGCGTCAGAAAGCCGAAGGCGTCTTCGCTTGGCCCATCGCCGGCCGCGACAACTACCTCAAAACGCTGGAGAAGCTCGATCTCCGCTTCGGGGCGAAAGAAGTGTCGTCCCCCGAGGCGGGGAAGGAGCCCGACACCCAGTTCGTCGTCCTCAACGACGAAATGGCCAAGTTCACGGCGTCGACTAATTACATCGAATCGTACAACCGACTGGCGTCGACGATCGCCCCGACGCGCTTCGAAGG
>JAYTBD010000895.1:0-2668 GCA_043737155.1 Fimbriiglobus sp.
ATGGGGAACACTCCTTGTTCAATGTGGTGGTACACATGAACTTAGAATTCCCCATGGGTCTTCGCATCCGCCGTAGCAAGTACTGTCACGCAACCCGGCTCACCCCACGGTCGTGGGAACGCCTTCGATGGACGGGGCCGTGCGGCGTTGCGAGAGGTGCGGCATCAACTCGTACATCGTCCGCGTGATCTCCTCGCGGATCTCCAAAAACGCGTGCGTGCACTCGGGGTCGAATTGCCGGCCGGCTTGGGCTTCCACTTCCGCGAAAGCCTCCTCCGGAGTGCGCCCCTTCTTGCCGACGTGGTAGGGTCGGTTCGAAGTCATGGCGTCGAAGGCGTCGGCGACGGCGACGATGCGCGCGAGCCGGTGGATGTCGGTCTTCGCGAGCCGGTCCGGGTAGCCGGTGCCGTCCCAGCGCTCGTGGTGGTTCCGCACGATCGGGATGCACGGCAGCAGTTCGGGGATCGTCGAAAGGTATTCGGCGCCCAGCGTCGTGTGCGTCTGCATCACGGCGAACTCCTGGGCCGTGAGCTTCCCCGGCTTGCGCAGGATCTCGTCCGAGATGCCGATCTTACCGATGTCGTGCAGCGGCGTCCCGAGCTTGATGAGTTCCATGTCCTCGCTCGACAATTCCATATGCGACCCGAGCGCGGTGGCGTATTCGGTCACGCGCTTGGTATGCCCGCCGGTGTACTCGTCGCGGAGTTCCACCATCTGCGCCAGCACCATGATGGTGTTGACGAACATCTCGCGCTGCTGGCGGAGGAGCAGCGCGCACTCGATCCCCGCCGAGGCGTGGGCCGCGAGGGCGTCTGCCAGCATGAGGTCGTCTTCGGTGAAAGGCTCCTGTAAAAAGCCGCGGTCGAGGTGGAGCACGCCGAGTTTGCGCCGCGGCGTCCGCAGCAGCACGCAGAGGATCGACGACATCGCCCCGTCGGCGATACTTTGGGTCAGCAGTTCCTTTTCCTCTTGGACGTTCCGGTAGAGCGCCGATTCCCCGCGCGCGAAGCAGCGGTTCGTCAAGCGCTTGCTGAAGTGGAACCGGCCCTTGGCGTCGCCGCTGCCGCCGACGACGAGCGAGCGCAACTTCAACTTCGGTTCGTCCGCGGTGCCGGTTCCGTCGCCGAGCACGATGGCGCCGCGCTGGGCGTCGAGCACGCTGACGGCGTCGTTGAGAATGCTATCGAGGAGTTGGTCTTCGGTTTCGAGATACACGAGGTGGTGCCCGGCCCGGAGCAGCGCCAGCAGTTGCTCCCCGGCGCGGGGCATTTGATCGCGGCCGAAGGCGAGCCGGCGGATGCCGTCCTCGAAGTTCGACTTCGTCGACGCGGCCATGACCATCGAATCGGACGGCGGCCCCTCGGGCGTGGTGTCGGTCACTTCGACGAGGAACGCGACTTTGCCAAACTGAACGATGTCGCGCGGCTGCAGCACGTGGTCCCCGGCGGGGACGCGCGAGCCGTTGATGTAGGTGCCGTTGGTGCTCTCGAGATCGCGGACGAGCCAGTTTTCGGGGGCTTCGTGGCCGGCCGCGCGGCGCACGACTTCGGCGTGGCGGCGACTGACCGACGGGTCGTCGAGCATGAGTTCGAACTGCGGCAACCGACCGACGCGGATCAAGTTCGGATGCTCCCAAACCTGCCCTTTGATCACCCCGCTCACTCCGCGGAGCCTCATCACTCGTTTCATGCTCGCCTCTTTCGCCGGCAATCCCGACCGCCGTGTCTCAGAGCGTAGCACACACTACTCTACGCGGGGCGCACGTTTACGACCGCCGGCGAGAGAATTCCGCGCGCGGGCGTAAGGCGAGGTGCCATCTTCGGGTGTGGCGCGAAGGATTCGGCGCGGGCGCGAACGAAAGCTGTCCCGTCAGCCCGACGCGCCGGCGAGGGCGGCGGAGGGGTCCGCGAGGAAATTGTTACTTGATCCGAACCGCATCGCGTGAATGGGGCAATTGCGTCGATACCGTCGTCCGATGCTCGCCGCCGTTATCGGTCGTCCCGAGGTCGCCGGTCGCCAAGCGTTCCGGATCCGATGAGCGAGCCATCGACTTGGATCAGCATCAGATATTGAAATATTCGACCGCGTTGCGGAACAGTTGCATACCCTCGCCTTCGGTTTTCACTCCCCGCCGCGTCCATTGGGGGTGCTGCGTTCCCAAGACGTGGCGCTCGGGATGCGGCATCAACCCGAGCACTTGGCCGCTGGCATCGCACACTCCGGCGATGTCATCTTGGGATCCGTTCGGATTACCCGCGGGCCCAGTGTAACGCAGGACGATTTGATCGGTCTGACGCAAGCCTGTCAAAATCCATCTTTTACGACATGTGAAGTTCCCCTCCCCATGGGCGATCGGGATGTGCATGCTTTCGATCCCCTTGAGGAACGGGGATTTGTTGGAAGTCACCTTCACATCGACCCAGCGGTCGGTGAACTGGCGGGGGATATTGTGGGCGAGCGTCGCCAATGCTCCGTCGTCGTCGGGTTGGATCAGAAGTCCAGCCTTCAAAAGGACTTGGAACCCGTTGCAGATTCCGAGGATGAGTTTCCCCGCATCGCGGAACTCCCGGATGGCATCGGCGAGGAAGTGTTCCATCTGGCCTGCGAGGATTTTCCCGGCCGCAACGTCGTCGCCGTAGCTGAAGCCCCCGGGCAACACGAGGATTTG
>JAYTBD010000896.1:0-6603 GCA_043737155.1 Fimbriiglobus sp.
CTATCACCGACGAGAACGGCAAGCCGGAACCCATCGACGATCCGGCCCCGGCGCAGGGTACGGCCGAACCGACGTATCTCTATGCGCCGGGTTTATTCGTGATCGGCTCCGGTGTCGAGGCCGTGCGCGATGTCTATCGACGCTTCGTCGGCACCGAGAAGTCCGCGAGTTTCGCCGCGTCTCCGCATCTCAAATCGCAGGTCGAAGCGAGGAAGAAATCGGGCCTGTTCTTCTGCGCGGATGCGGCTGCGTTCGAGCTGCAATTGATCGCGGCGAAGAAGCTGACGAAGGCGGAGTGGCTCCGATCGTCTATCGTGTCGTACGTCCGCTTCTTGCTCGCACCGAAACAGATTGAAGCATTCGCGGGTTCGCTTCAACTGCAGCCGGACGGCTGGGAACTCACGGCGAATGCGGGAATCAAACCCGGTGGGGCCAGTCCACTGCTGGCGTTGCTCACCGGCGGCGAGGCGAGTTTCGAGACCGCGCGGGGAGCACCCGCGGATTCCCCCGGTGCGTTCACGCTCGCCTTCCCCGCTCGAGACAAACGGGCGAAAGCGATCCTTGCTGCGGCCGATGGCATCGCGCAAGCGTTGGGTCATGCGGGGGCACTGCCGACGGAACTCGCAGCCGAAGCGGAGAAGAACGATTTGAATTTGCAAACCGAGATGCTTCCGATGATCCGTTCCGCGACCGTCGTTCTGCCAAGACCATCCACCGATGCGAAAGCCATACCTGCCAGTCTGCTGGCGATCCTCGGGTTCGAGGACGAAGCCGCCGCGAGGGCTTGGCTGATCCTTCTTCCGAAGCTCTCGCAACTCCTGTCGGGTGCCGAGAAAATCCCCGAACCGGCCAGCGAGACGATCCGGACGATCAAGGTCTACGGGTTGGTTCACGAGTCCGTTCCGATCCATTACGCAGTCGCGGGGACGCGGATCATTGTCGGCCGGGATCGTGATGCCGTGGCCAAAGGCGCCACCTCCGCCGCGAACCCGTGGCCCAAAATCGAGGGGACGCACGCCACACTTGGTGCGGTAGAGTTTGCGGATGTGTGGGAGAAGCTTTCGCCCCGGACGCCCACTCCCCCTCAACCCGATTTGGGGCAGCGCAAGACGATCGATGACCAACCCGTGCCCGCGGCGGTCGATTCGCGCGCGGCCGCCGCCGACGAATTCCGGAAAGTCACTGCGGCGATGCCCCCCGTTGTGCTCCGGGCGAACGCCGGCGGGCAGACGCTCACCGTGCGGCTCGGTCAGAAAGATTTGAAGAAGCCGTTGGCGAAGTGGCTCGAAGCGTTGTGGAACGAGATGGAACTCGCCCCGGCCGATGCCGACCTCCGCGGAGGTCTTCCATCGATCATCGGCGGTCGCACCGCGGCGACCCGGGATAAGATGATTTGGCGAGCGGGCCGATAAAGATTGCATCCGACCCCGCATTCGCGTATGATCGTGGTATGGCAATCGACCTCCGGCTTACGAACCTCGCGATCCTCGGGCTTATCCCGGGTGCCGAGTTCCACGCCTGATCGCGGTTGCGACCGAACCCAGGCCCCGGAACTCGGCAGAGTTCCGGGGCCTTTTTCGTTTCCCTTGCGAGTGACTCCGCCATGGCCGCGATCGACCCGAACCGCGTCATCGTTTTCGACACCACGCTGCGCGACGGCGAGCAAAGCCCCGGCTGCAGCATGACGCTCCCCGAGAAACTCGAGATGGCCCACGCCCTCAAGAACCTCGGCGTCGATGTCATCGAAGCCGGCTTCCCGATCGCCTCGCCGGGGGATTTCGAAAGCGTCGCCGAGATCGCCCGGCAGATCCACGGGCCGATCATCTGCGGCTTGGCGCGCTGCAACCCCGCCGATATCGACCGGGCCGCCGACGCGGTCAAGCACTCGCCCAAGCCGCGCATCCACGTGTTCTTGGCGACGAGCGCGATCCACCGCGAGTTCAAATTGAAGATGACCCACGACGATATTTTGAAGCGGACCGTCGAGAGCGTGAAGCGGGCCCGCGACTTCTGCGCGGACGTGGAGTTCAGCCCCGAGGATGCCGCGCGGACCGAACTCGACTTCTTGGCGGAGGTCGTCGAGCGCGCGGTGGAAGCCGGCGCGACGACGCTCAACATCCCCGACACCGTCGGCTACGCTGTTCCGGCACACTACGCCGCGATCATTCGGCATTTGAAGAACACCGTGCGTGGCATCGACAAATGCGTGTTGAGCGTCCATTGCCACAACGACCTCGGCATGGCCGTGGCCAATAGCTTGGCCGCGCTCGGCGAAGGCGCCCGCCAAGTCGAATGTACGATCAACGGCATCGGCGAACGCGCGGGCAATACCGCCTTGGAAGAGATCGTCATGGCGCTGAAGACGCGCCAGGATTACTACGGACTGACCACCGGGATCGAGACCAAGTTCCTCGGCCCCGTGAGTCGGAAACTGTCGAACGTCACGGGCATGCAGGTCCAGCGGAACAAGGCTATCGTCGGCCGGAACGCCTTCGCCCACGAAGCGGGGATCCACCAAGACGGGATGCTGAAGAACCCGAATACCTACGAAATCATGCGGCCCGAAGACGTCGGCATCTCGAAGACGGAACTCGTCCTCGGCAAGCACAGCGGTCGGGCCGCGCTGCGGGATCGCGTGTCGCACCTCGGCTACCACCTCGCCGACGAGCAGTTGAACGCGGTGTTCGCCGACTTCAAGAAACTCGCGGACCACAAGAAGGAAGTCTTCGACGCCGACATCGAAGCGCTGATCGAAACGCAATTGCAGGCGAACGCCGGGGGCAAGCTCTGGTCGCTCGTCGGCTTCACCAGCACCGCGGGCACGGGATCGCAAACCTCCGCCGCGGTGAGTTTGCGCCACCGCGACGATCCCGCCGGCGTCGTGCGCCGCGATGCCGCGCCGGGCAACGGCCCCATCGATGCCCTGTTCAAAGCCATCGCGCGCGTCACGGGGGTCACGGCGAAGGTGATCGATTACCGGGTCCGCGCCGTCACCCAAGACATGGACGCGCTCGGAGAAGCGCACGTCGAGATCGAGTACCTCGGCAAAAACTCGAGCGCCCGCGCCGTGAGCTTGGACGTGATCGAAGCGAGCGCCCTGGCCTATTTGGAAGTGATGAACCGCCTCCTGCAGCAACAGATGCGCGATCGCCTGAAGCCGACGGACAACGTGCCCACCAACGTGGTGCCGACAGTGTGAGTCGGAGTTCGCGGTCGGTCACAGGTCAGTCGCGCGGACGCAAATCGAGTATGTAGTACTCCACCTGTCGTCCGCGGATGTCCCACGGTTCGATACCTTTTTCTATTATGGGCCAGCGGTCGACGACCCGGCGGTAGGTCGCCCGATCCCCTTCGGCCACATCGCGGTTGAGATAGATGATCAAAAATTCGGCCCCGAGTCGGTGATACCGGTCGATGTCCTCCGGCAACGGCAAGTGCCAAACCCAGCCTTGGCGGTGGGAGTAGTGGACGGTGATCGCGCCGGCGTACGGCCCGGCGATCGCGAATCGTCCCCGCTCGGAGCATTCGGCGTCCATCCGACCGGCCAAGTAGAACAGCCCGGTTTCCCTCCCGAAGTCGGCCTTGGAAATCCAGGGGGAGTGCAGCACGGCCGCGGTGGCCATGACCGCGAGCAATACGCCTCGCCACATCCGGGTCGCTCGACGCCAGAAGTAGAGCCAACCGATTGCGCCCCACATCGCGGCGCCGGGCATCATCATCAACTCGTAGTAATTGTGGTAGCGCAGCATGGGGCCGAGCAGAAAATAGAAGAGGATTCCCATGGCGGTCCAGCCGAGCAGCGGCGGGGCCGGGTAGCCGCGTCGGCGGATCACGGCCACGGCGCCGAGGACGATCAAAACCGCGAGCACCGGGCCGCAATCCTTATAGAGAAAGCGGTCCGCCAGACGCGAGTAGAACTCGGAGTCCACGAGCAACTCGGGCATTTGGAAAATGAAATACGGCTGGGTCTGCGCCGGGTTCCGCATCCGGGCGAACACGACACCCACCCACAGCACCACGGGCGAGCACGCTAGGACGGCCAGCCCTCCCACACCGACGAGGCTCCGCAATCGCCAACCGCGCCGCTGGACAGTCGCGATGGTCAAAGGCAATAAGACCATCAGTCCGTAGTACTTGAACGCCGCACCCAAGGCGCAGAGCGTGAGCGTGAGGGTCCAACGTGCCCAATGGGGTCGATCCAGATGGCGTTCGTAGGCGCAAGCCGCCGCGAGCATGCACGCGAGCATGGCGGCATCCGGCTGAAAGGCGCGTCCGTAAAAGAGCAGCAGCGGCGTCACCGAGAAGAGAAACGCGGCCGCGAGGGCCAGTTGTGGATCCCCGCGGCGCCGGACGAGGTCGTGGAGTGCCGCGATGGCGATCAGGGTCGCGATCACGCTCAACAGCCGGCCCATCCACTCGTGCTCGCCGAATAAGCTGTACCCCGCGGCGACGATCCCCGAAAAAAGCGGAATCTCTTCCGCCAGCATCGACGGTTCGCCCTCCGGGGAGAGGAAATCGAAGCGGTTGCGCAACAGAGAGAATGGCGGCTCGGCGATCTGGCGGGCGCGGTGGGCGACGAAGATTTGCTTGATCGCCATACCGTCGATCAACGGGGCGTCGATATCGACGAGTCTGAGAATGCCGGCCAAGGCCAAGATACCGAGGAGGAGTCTGAGGTAGCTCGCAGGGGGAGTTGTTTCCATGATGACATGCTCTCCGACCCGTCGTCGCCGATTCGATCCGGCTTGGTATCTTCCGGTCGGACCAATCGATTTCAAGTGGCGACGATTTGGAACGTGCCGCACCGCGGTCTAACAATGCGGTATGGCAAAAAAACCTAAACCCATTCGCAACTTCGTGCTCGTCCTCGGCGACCAACTCGACCCGGAGTCGTCGGCCTTCGACGGCTTCGACCCCGCGCTCGACGCCGTGTGGATGGCGGAAGTCCGCGAAGAATCGACGCACGTCTGGAGCCACAAGACCCGCATCGCAATCTTCTTCTCGGCGATGCGCCACTTCTGCAATGATCTTCGCTCGCGCAAATACCGCGTAGAGTACACGGAGTTGGACGCCCCCGATAACCCGGGGTCGCTCGGCGCAGAATTGGAGCGTGCGATCGACCGATTTCGACCCGTTTCGCTGATCCTCACCGAACCGGGCGACTACCGGGTCCGCGAGTCGCTCAAAGCGGTCGCCGAGAAAATGAACCTCCCGCTCGACCTGAGAACCGACACTCATTTTTACAGCACGACGGAGGATTTCAACACCTTCGCGGCCGGTCGTCAGCAACTGCGGCTCGAATATTTTTACCGCGGACTGCGGAAGAAAACCGGCGTGCTGATGGACGGCGATCAACCGGAAGGCGGGGCTTGGAACTACGATGCCGAGAACCGCGGATCGTTCGGCAAGAAAGGTCCGGGCCTCGTGCCCGCGCCGGTGCATTTCCCGCCCGATGCGACCACCCGCGAAGTGATCGCCCTCGTCGAGAGCCAGTTCCCCGATCACCCCGGCGACTTGTCGCAATTCGATTGGCCGGTGACGCCCGCCGAAGCCGAGACCGCGCTGCACGATTTCATCGAATACCGTCTGCCGGCGTTCGGCGACTACCAAGATGCGCTGTGGACTGCCGAGCCGTACCTCTACCACTCGCGGCTGTCGGCCTCGATGAACTTGAAACTGCTCAACCCGCGTACGGTCGTCAAAGCGGCCGAAGCGGCCTACCGGGAAGGTTCGGTGCCGCTGCCGGCCGCCGAAGGATTCATCCGTCAAATCCTCGGCTGGCGCGAGTATGTCCGGGGCATTTATTGGCGCTCGATGCCCGGCTACCTCGAACGCAACTCGCTCGGAGCGCATCAGCCGCTGCCGGGGTTCTATTGGACGGGCGACACCGACTTCAATTGTCTGAAGCACGCGCTCGGACAAACCCTCCGCCTCGGCTACGCCCACCACATCCAACGCCTCATGGTCACCGGTCTATTCAGCCTGTTGCTCGGCGTCGAACCGAAGCGGATCCACGAGTGGTATTTGGCCGTGTATGTCGACGCTGTGGAATGGGTGGAGGCGCCGAACGTCATCGGCATGTCGCAGTACGCCGACGGCGGAGTCATGGCGTCGAAGCCGTATATCGCAAGTGGGAAATACATCCAACGGATGAGCAACTACTGCGCGGAGTGCCGGTACGATCCTACCAAAAGCACGGGCGAGACCGCTTGCCCGTTCACCACGCTGTACTGGGATTTCTTAATGCGGCACGAAGAGATGCTGACTCTGAACAACCGCACCGCCATGCAAATTAGAAATTTGAAGAGGCTCGATGACCCGGAGAAGAAGGCGATCCGCGACAAGGCGGAGTCACTGAGGATCTCACTGGTGTAAAGAGGTGCCAAACGATTTTGGAAGTTATTCGAAGTGGTCCGGTTTCGTAGGTCACGCTCGGCTTAACGCCGGTAATGAATTCAGCATCGTCGATCGCGGGAAGCACGTCACGCCGAGCGTGACCTACTGGACCGTCCATTGCCAAATCTCATCTCGCAGGGTGGGGGTAGAGTCGACGGAGTCCCACCCGGGCGTCGGGCGTCGCGAACCGCCCCTGCGCTCCCGCTT
>JAYTBD010000897.1:0-6584 GCA_043737155.1 Fimbriiglobus sp.
CGGCGCCGACTACGACATCGACATGACATCGCTGCTGGAGGTGAGGAAGGCGAAGGCTCTTTTCACCTTAGAGTTGATCCGAGCCCAGCAACACGCGGAAACACTGGGGATCGGCACTCACAAGATCTCTTCGATTGTGGCGAACAAGGGCAAACCCGACGGTGCGGTCGTCGAGAAAAAAGACGACTCGAACTGGTACTACGCTATGAGAGAATACTATTCCTGGGGGCGCGGCGAGGTCACGATCACGGATGCCGGGCAAGGGAAAAAGACGTACACGCTGGTATTCGAGTACCGGGTCGATGACATGTACAACTGGAACCCCGGACAAGGTGTTGACTTGGGCGGCTTTATCCCCGTCGCCGACGAGGCTCTTGGACAGATGCATCTCGCCGGAGTGGCGCGCGAGTTTCGACTGGTGGGGAGCCACACCCAAACCGAGACGTGGACCAAATGAGGGACTTGGGTATTAGCCCCAGACAAACCGAGGATGTCAGATGACAGTGCACACGATGACGAACGCCTTCGCAGTATTGATTGCCGTCGCTGGCAGTTCGGGTTGCGCACCCGTCCCGCGGAGCGACGCCAAGACGCGTGCGAAGCCGTTCATAGCCGAGTTGAAGTTCGTGGATCAGAAGTCGCTCGACGTCATTCAATGCGACGAGCCCGATGAACGCGGGTCGGTCGATATCGTCTTTTCGACCGATTTGGTAGATTTCGACCACGGGGATCGATTGGCGATAACGAAGGATGCGCCTTCGCAAAGTGTCGTCGAGTTGATCGAGGAACAGTCGTCGTACAAGTTCCGCCGGGCCAACGCGAAATCGACCAGCATGAAGATGAAGGTGGGGCAATACGGCGAAGCGACTTTTTGGATCGTACAAGATGGCGAAAAGTATATCCTATTCTGTGGTTACACGGTGCCGAAAGCGAAGCCCGCCACCGCACCGAGTAAAAAGTGATGCATTCCCATCTCCGTCCGATCACACGCTTGGGCTTCATTCTCCTATCAAGCTTGTCCGTCGGTTGCGCACCCGTCCCTCGGAGCGATCCCAAGGAAGGTGCGAAGCCGTTTCTAGACGAATTGAAGTTCGTCGATCAGAAATCGCTCGACGTCATCCATTGCGACGAGCCCGATGAGCGCGGCTTGGTCCGAATAATATTTTCCACGGATTCGGTCGATTTCAACCACGAGCATCGATTGGCTATAACTAAGGAGATCCCTTCTCGAATAATCGTAGAAATTATCGAAGAGCGCTCGTCGTACAAGTTTCGGCGAGCCAGCACGGAATATACCAGTATGCTGATGAAGGTGGGACCATTCGGCGAAGCGACTTTTGATATAGTCCAAGACGGCGAAAAGTATATCCTGATTTGCTTGTACATTGTGCCCAAAGCGAAACTCGGCTCTGCACCGACCACGGAGACGAAGAAGTAGGCTCAACACGCGGAGGACGCGATGCGCACGATGATCACTGTACTCGCAGTCCTGTTCGCCGTTGCGGGCAATTCGGGTTGCGCACCCGTCCCCCGGAGCGACGCGAAGTCGCGTGCGAAGCCGTTCGTGGCCGAATTGAAGTTCGTCGATCAGAAGTCGCTCGTCGTCATCCTATGCGACGAGCCCGACGAACGCGGGTCGTCCCAGATAATTTTTTCCACCGATTCGGTCGATTTCGACCACGGGGATCGATTGGCTATAACAAAGGGGATCCCTTCGCAAACACTCGTCGAAATTATTGAGGAAGATTCGTCGTATAAATTCACGCAGGCCAATGCGAAATCAAACAGTATGCTAATGAAGGTGGGACCATTCGGCGAAGCGACTTTTAGAATCGTTCAAGACGGTGAAAAGTATATCCTGATTTGTTCGTACACGGTGCCGAAGGCGAAGGTTGGCACTGTACCGACCACAGAGACGAAGAAGTAGTCTCAAGGCGCGGGGGATGCGATGCGCTCGATGATCACCGTACTCGCAGCGGCAAGGATCACGTCAAGCACTTGACCGGCGCCGATGCGGTGCCACGCTGGATCTTGGTCTTCGACGAATTCGCCGACTTGATGGTCGACAAGTCGACCAAGAAACTGCTGGAACCCTCGCTCAAGAGACTGGGCGCCAAGGCCCGCGCCGCCGGCATCCACCTCGTCCTTGGCACCCAGCGGCCCGAGGCGTCGGTGGTCACGCCGCTGCTCCGCCCGGAGGATCGGGCTCAGCGTCGTGACCGAGCGGGAATCAAAGCTGTTCCTCGACGAACCGGACGCGGCGTACTTGTTCGTCAAAAGGGGACTTGGTCTGGAAACGCGGCGGCGGACTCGTGCAAGCTTTGGCGATGGCGTGGGCGACCGCGTTCGGGCTTTCCCGGAAATGTGTCGGAGGTAGCGAGCGGGAACCTTACGGGAATGAGCAAGGTCTCCACGTTTCCGCACGAAATCGCATCTGGAGGCCGCGTCCGATACCCTCGGGGGTAAGCGAAAACGGTTCGGCTGCAAGGGTTGAGGTAGTGAAGACGGTGGGGCTTGAACCCACGACCCGCTCATTAAAAGTGAGCTGCTCTACCAACTGAGCTACGTCTTCCCGAATGCACATAGTAGGGCGCGCGTCCGCTTTTTTCCAGTGGACTGCCCCATTTCCCAAAGACAAGGAGTTCCCGAGCCCCGGCCGGGTTCGCGCCGGGTCATTCCGCGTTCCGGATCGCATCGTCCGGCGGCTCCACTTTGCGGACCGCCCGCGGCGGCGATGCCCGCACAGGCTTCTCGGTCGCCGCCCAGCGGCTCAACCGGCGCCAGCCGAACCGGCCCGCGAAAAAGCCGAGCGCGATCAGCGGCAGCCATGGGGACAACGCGACGACGAACAGCACTGCCCCCTTCCCCAGCCGTTGGAGGGCCTTCCACGACGAGGTGAAGGTGCCGTCCACGTCGTCCTCGAAAGTCGCCGCGGCCGGGGGCAAGGCGGGGTCGTACGCTTGTTCCTCGCGGGCCGTGAACGTGATCGACGACATCGCGGACATCGTCGCCAAGAATTTCAGCCTGCCCACGGCGCGCTCGATTTCGCCGCGCACGGTCTTGATCTGCTCGCGGGTCTTCAAGTACGCCTCGACGCTGTTGACCGATTCCTTGAGGAACTTGTTGAGCGTCTCTTCCTCGACTTTGAGATTCTTGATGCGCGCCTGCAGATCGACGTATTCCTCGGTCACGTCTTGGGAGTCGGACGAGTTCTTGGTCACTTTCCCGAGCGCGGCCAATGCGGTGACGACCTGCTGGAACTTCTCGACCGGAACCTTCAGCGTCCATGTCGCGGTCCGCTTGGTACCGACTTGACCGGTGAGGTCCGACTTCGCGATATACCCTTTGGCCTCGTCGACGACGATGCGTTCGACGTCCACCCGCGATTGCTCGACGTCCTTCACTACGACTTCCACGGTCGCCGTGTAAATGATCTTGCGGGTGATCGCCTCTTCCTTCGCACCATCCGCGGGTTTGCCCTCGGCCCCGCCCGCCGGCGGCGCATTGGGGAGCTGCAGTTCGGCCATCTTTTGTCCGGAACCCGACTCGGAACTCCCGCAGCCGTTGGCGGCGGCGACGGGAACGCACACCAGCGCGGCCAACACCGGCCAAAGGCGACGAGACATGGTAAATCCTGGGGAGGTGGTTGCAGGTAGGATACCCACGTCCGACGATTTATTCCTCCTGTTCGATTGACAATCCGCGCAGACTGCACAAATCGGGGACACCATCCGCAATCTGACGGCGCGGGTCGGCCGCACCGAATTTGAGTTCGCCGCATTGTGCTTGTATTGCGGCGGGCGCGATGGCATAACTCATGGGTAGCGGGAGCTCGCCCCGCGGTCATCTCCACTTCCCGAGGGCCCGTCATGCCGATCGAAATCACCGACCGCACCGACCTCCGCCGCTTCGCCGACGAACCGTGTCATCCGTATGTCTCGGCCGAGAACCCGACGTTCGATCCGCCGGAAGGTTGGAGCTCGCTCGACGATGAGATGGACGACGCGCCGTTCGCGCTGAACTTCGATTCGGGCGGCGAAGGCTGAGGCGACCGCGCGCGACCGGCGGTTTTAGTATGGCTCACGGGGGCCGGGTCACTTACGATAACTCGGTATTCGCCGGCCAGTAATCCCGCCTCGCACCTTCCGCGGTCACGGTCATGCCCATCGGAAGACTCCCGTCGAAAACCGTGTCACCCGCCGTGGCTTTGTTGCTCCTCGCGCTTCTGCCGACCCTCGGCCGCGGGGATGACGGCGCCGATTACTTCGAGAAGAAGATCCGGCCAATCTTCGTCGAGCACTGCTACTCGTGCCACTCGGCGAAGGCGAAAGCGACCAAGGGCGGACTCCGGCTCGACACCCGCGACGGCCTCCGCCAAGGCGGCGAGTCCGGCGAGGTCGTGAAGGCGAACGACGAATCGAGCCTGCTCCTGCTCACGGTTTCGCACGCGGAGAATGTCCCGGCCATGCCCCCGGATGGGAAGCTGCCGGACGCCGCGTTGGCCGAGCTTCGCCGCTGGGTGAAGATGGGGGCGCCGCTCCCGGCCGCGATGCCCGCCAAGGCGGTGGTCGGCGACGCGGGCCGCAAGTTTTGGTCGTTCCTGCCCGTCGCCGAACGGCCCGCCCCCAAGGTGTCGAATCCGAAATGGCCGGTGACCAAGGCCGACTTCTTCGTGTTGAAGAAACTCGACGAGCAGAAGTTCGCGCCCGCGCCCCCGGCGGATCGGCGCACGCTGATCCGCCGCGTTTACTCCGACCTCGTCGGGTTGCCGCCGACGTTGGAACAAGTCGAAGCGTTTGTCGCCGACGCCCGACCCGATGCCTACGACCGGCTCGTCGACGGGTTGCTCGCCTCGCCGCGCTTCGGGGAGAAGTGGGGCCGGCATTGGCTCGACGTGGCCCGGTACGCCGAGGATAATTCCACGGGCGAATCGACGTGCAAACCGCCGCGCTTCCCCTACCGCTACCGCGATTGGGTGATCGGGGCGTTCAACGCCGATGTCCCGTTCGACCGGTTCGTCCGGCTCCAGCTCGCCGCCGATCTGATCCCCGACACCGGGCCGACCGACTTCGCGGCGCTCGGCTTCCTGGGCCTGTCGCCGGTCTACCACAAAGAGCCGAAGCTGTCGAAGGACGTGATCGCCGCGTTCGTCGCCGACGAGTGGGACGAGCGGGTCGATGCGATCACGCGCGGGTTCCTCGGCCTGACCGTCGCCTGCGCGCGCTGCCACGACCACAAATTCGACCCCATTTCGACGGAGGACTACTACGCCCTCGCCGGGGTCCTGGCGAACACCCAACTCGCGGAGCGGCCGTTGAAAGCCGACGCGGGCCAAGACGATTCGACCACCGTCCGGCACGAACTGATCGACGCGACGCTGCGGCTCGGTTACGCGAAGGAAATGCGCGGCACGGCCGTCAAAGAGAAAAAGGAGACCGCCGAGTTCGACCGGCAAATCAAGGCGTTCGAAACTCGCGTGGCGGATCTTCGGAAACGGGATCGGACGCCGGATGGCCCCGTCGCCAACGTCGTCCGGGACGCGGGCACTTGGGTCAACGGCGACGATCCGGCGTGGACGGTGATCGATTACCGGCCCGGCAAATACCGCGACCTGCCCGTCTTCATCCGGGGCAACCCGGCCCGGCCGGGGGAGATCGTCCCGCGGCGATTTCCATCGGTGCTGTCAGCAAAGGCGCGGCCCTTCCGCGAAGGGAGTGGGCGGCGGGAATTGGCCGACGCCATCGTGACCGATTCGGCCGGGCTGACCGCTCGGGTGTTCGTGAATCGGGCTTGGGGCTGGGTATTCGGTCGGCACCTCGTCACGACGCCGAGCAACTTCGGGGAGCTCGGCGACCGCCCGACCCACCCCGAACTGCTCGACGATCTCGCGGCCCGGTTCGTCGCCAACCGTTGGTCGATGAAGTGGCTCGTCCGCGAGTTGGTGGTGTCCGCGACGTACAAGCAAGCGAGCCGGCACGACGATCAATTCGCCGCCGCGGATCCGGACAACCGATGGCTGTGGCGGGCGTCCCGCAAGCGGTTGGATCTCGAAGCGTGGCGGGACGCGATGCTCCAATTGAGCGGACAGCTCGACCTCGTTGGCGGCGGGCCGTCGGACAACTTGGATGCGCTCAAGAGCGTCCGCCGAACTGTCTATGGCAAGGTGAGCCGGGAGCGTCCGGCCGATATCCACCGGCTGTTCGACTTGCCCGATCCCAAAGGGCACGGGGAGAAACGCGAGGCGACGACGACCCCGCTCCAGCAGCTTTACTTCCTCAATAGCCCGTTCGTCCGCCAAGCGGCGACGGCGCTGGCCAAAGCGGCGACCACCGGCCAATCGGCCGACGATGGGACCGAGGCGCTATTCCGACGTGTGCTGTTGCGCGACCCGACGACCGATGAATTGAAGACGGCATTGAAGTTGATCCGACCCGCGAAAGAAGGCGACAAACCCGCGTGGGAATTGCTCGCCCACGCGCTGTTGGCGAGCAACGAGTTCTTGTTCCTCAATTGATTGCGCAACTCCGGACTGTAGCCATCACGCTCCGCGTGATGCCGGCGGAAGGGAGTTTGAGGATTCTCAA
>JAYTBD010000898.1:0-2658 GCA_043737155.1 Fimbriiglobus sp.
GGCCGCCGGGCCTGTCCGGAACTCTATCGCGGCCCTATTCACTCCCGGCGTACGTCAGACGGCCACTTCAAAACAACTCCGCCGGGTCGGCCGTGCGCACTTTGCGCACGGCCAGCAGCGCCGAGGTCACGCACATGCCCACGGTCAGCAGCAACACCAGACCCATGCGCTGCCACGTCATGGCGATCGGCAGCGCCGCGGCGAGGATCGTCAATTCGTAGAGCAGCAGCGCCGCGCCGGCGCCGAGGGCGTAGCCGCCCAGCGCCAGGAACAGCGCCTGATTGACGACGACGCGGAACAGGAACCCGAAACGGTAGCCCATCGCCTTGAGCGTGGCGTACTCCGGCATGTGCTTCTTGATGTCCGCGACCATCATCTGGTAAATGAAGATCGCCCCGACCGTGATCGCCAGCAGCACGCCGAAGTAAAAGAACTTCCCCACGGCCGTCTTGTTCACCCAATAGCTGCGTTCGTCGGCTTCCATCTCGGCGCGCGTGTGCACCTGCACGTCGGCGGGGAGCACCGCGCGCAACCGCTTCGCGGCCTCGTTCGGGTCTTCGCCTTCTCGCAGCGTCACCAAACCGAAGCTGACGCCCTTCGCCGGCCGGCCGGTGTACTTGGCGAAGGTCTCTTCGTTCATCAAAAGCAGGCCGCTGTAGCTGAAGCCGGTGCCCGCTTGGAAGTACCCCGCGAGGCGGACGCGCCGGCCGTTGAGTTCCGTCTCGGTGCCGGGGGGCATGGCGCCGGGATCGCCGAAGTAGGGCTTCGACCGGCGGTCGAGCAGGACGCTGTCGATCTGCCCGAGCAGCACGCGGGCCTCGCGCTGATCGGCGTCGTCGCGGAAGATGCCGCCTTCGGTCGGCGGCAAAAAGACGCGGTCCAAAGTGCCGGGGTCGACGCCGACCATGCTGAGCTGCCAGACCTTGCGACCGCGCTGCGGATCGTCGGTCGGGTTTCGCCAAACGCCCGGTCCGATCGAGAGCGGCAGGACTTCCTTGACGCCCCCGGCCGATTCCGCTTGGGCGAGCCGGGCGCGGTCCACCGACCCCGGCCGGCTCATGTCGAGGTATTCGCTGCTGGTGATGAGCAGGTCGAAGCGCATCTTGCCGTAGAGGAGTGTCGCGGTGTTTTCGACGGAGCCGAGGAACCCGAGCTGCATGAAGACGAGTACCACGGCGAACGCCGCGCCGACGACGGAGACGGCCGTGCGGCCGCGCTCGTGGAGGAGGTTCGCCAAGGCGAGTCGGAGGGCGGTCATTTGGCAATTGCCGATTTGGGATTGCGGATTGCGGATTGGCGGAATGCGGCGTTCTCTTTCAATCCGCAATGGTGAGTGTCACTTCCCCTTGAACTTCGCGATCACCTGCAGGCCGATGAAATTCTGCGCCGCCTCGGTCGCGGCGCCGTCCAGTTCCACTTCGACCTCGACGACGCGGCGGTCGGCGTCCTCGCGCGGACCGAGCGGGGTCAGCACATTCTTCGCGATCAGCGGGGCGATCTTCTCAGGGCTGGTTACTGTGCCGTTCAAGATCAGCGGCTTGCCCCCCAAGGCGCGGGCGGTCGCTTCGACCTTCACGGGGCCGGTCTTCAACCAGCCGCGGATGCGGCCGACGTCGGTTTCATACACCTCCGCGATCACGGTCATCGTCTTGGTGTCGGCGATTTGAATCAGTGGCATCGTGGTGACGGTGTCGCCCGGTTTGGCCATCACGCGCACGACCCGCCCGGCGGTCGGGGCGACGAATTCGCCGTCTTTCGATTTGGCCTCGGCGAGGTTCAGCCCCGCCTTCAGCGATTCGTACGGTACCGTCGCCAAGCCGCGCTCCGTCTCGGCCATCAACGCCGCTTTCTTGGCTTTGATCGACTCCTTCGATTGCTCCCGTTGGATCAGCATCTTCTCTTTGGTGGCGAGAGCGACGGCTTTCTCGGCCGCCGCCGTAGCGATGGCCGCCTTCACCGGGTCGCGTTCCTGCTCCGACACTTTGACCCCGGCCGCCTCCGCGATTTCCAATCGCTTCAGGTCGTTGTCGTAGCGGAGCTTCGTGACTTCGACGGCTCTCACCTTCGCATCGATCGCAATGGCATCTTGGTCGATCCCCGCGGTCGCCTGTTTCGCCTCGGCTTCGAGGTCGAGCAGCTTCGCATCCCGGCTGTCGACGATGGCTTTGCGCAGCTTCTCCGCTTCTTCGATCTGCTTCCGCAGCATCACCAAGCTCAGGCCGCGCGATTTCTCGCCGGTGAGTTCGCCGAGCTTCTGCCGGGGCGTCACCGCATCGCCCACCTTCACGGTGATGGAACCGATCTGATCGCCCGGCACGCCGTAGACGCTGATGAGTCCACCCGCGGGTTGGATGCGACCGAGGGCGTTGACTTCTTTGTCCGAGCCTTCGCCGGTGCCGGTACGCTTCTCGGTCGGCGCGTCTTTTTTGGACTGGAGCACGAACCAACCGACGCCGAGCGCCAAGCCGACGTTGGCGAGCAGGCTCAGCAGTAGGAGAGGCTTCGCCGAACCGGGGCGGACGCGCATGGGAACCACCGGGTGGAAGCGGAGCATCGCAACGACTCTGTGACCTACTGGACCGACCGCTGCAAATTGTCACACAACCCGTCAACCGTAGGGGCACCCCTTGTGGGTGCCCGCGAACGAGATGCCCGAGT
>JAYTBD010000899.1:0-6564 GCA_043737155.1 Fimbriiglobus sp.
GAGATGCCTCTATGGAATCGAAACGCCCGAGTTCTGCAATCCTCAAAGGTGACCTCGCCGCGGATCGCAACAAGCTGATCCGACTCTTGTCCACGCTCATGGCCCGGCGGTGGTGGAAGGAGCAGACACGACAACGGACGGACGCACGGGAACTCCCACACGGGGAGCCGCGTCGCGCGAATGCAGCCACCGAGTGACTGGCCGAGGAGTTCGACCGTCATCGAGGACGGGCGGAAGGACATTCCTGTCCGCGGAATGCCCTTTCAAGCTGGACCACCGCCAAGGTCATGTCTTGGGGTTGAAGCACCGCAAGAGCTTCTCGATGGGTGGATAACTCGTACCGTGGCAAACACCGACTGGCCGCTGCGCACCAAACGAAGGGATCCCGGTGTTCGAAATCATTCCCGCCCACGTCTTCGCGGATTTTGTGAATCGATTTCACGCGTGTTACGCAGATCGGCGCGCCCTCTTTCGGGAAACCGATACGATATATGCGATTCCAAGTCGCGTACTCGCGGTGGTCCAAGGGGATTCGTTCTTCGATAAAACTCAATTGGAGTTGGAGTCGAGCTTCACGCCTTTCTGTGAAATGCATCGCTACATCGGGGTACGCCGCGGTGTTCCTATCGAATTCGATTGCTTGACGAATCCGGGAATCGATGTCAAGTCTGTTGGCGACATCGCGGCAGTGTTCGGCAAAGCCATGGGCTTAGTTGCCGAAGCGCAGAGTAAAACGCTGGTCTCCGCCCGTTCGCGGATGCGAGGCATCGCCGGCCGTTTGCTCACAGAGCTCCAATTTCTCGAGGAAACAAGGGCACTCCGACGCCGCTTCGAGGAATTGCCTGCGGTGGGGAGACCGGGCTGGCCATTGACGAGAGCTCTCGCAGTCACGGCCCCTGTCGAGGGATCCGTTCGAGCCGAGCCAGTAGTCGAGGCCTTTTCCCACGCGCTGCGAAAGTACTTGGATCGTTGGGGGTTAATGAGGCTTTTGGATTGGGATTTGCCGGAGTCGCAAGCTCCGCACATCGGCAGCCAACTCCTTATCGGAGCACTTGCCGAGCCGACCCACGGGATTCGCATCATCATTCCGCTGCATTACCCGGTCCGCGGCAATGACGATTTACTGCGCCAGATCAAAGAGCGTCAGCAGCAAGAGATGAAAGCCCAGGGGCTGCCCGAGCACTTGGCGGCCATCGGCAACCACGAAGCGTTCGCCCAAATCTTCCGTCTCATCCGCGTCGAAACGGTACTGCGGAGCCGATTTCCCGAACCGCTACACCGCGGGGCGGTGGGACTGATCGAGAACGCGGCCGCCGCGGAGTTGGGGGTGACTCCCGGCACGGTTCGCCGCTCGCGGACCCAAATCGAGAAACTGCGGTCCGGAAACTGGCGACCATACCGTCGCGGAGCGAGGACTGACTGGACTTTTGTGCGCTCGCGCAAAAATCCAAAACTGCGCGTCTATCAAAAGGCAAACTCCCGGTGAGGATGCTCGAGTCAGTCGACGCGAACCGCCCCCGGGAGCACACCATGCCGAGCAGGAAGCTCGATCTCAGCGCCGAAGAAATCGCGCGCCCGTTCCACGGCCCCTTGGCCGACCAATTCCCCGTGATCCTCACAAAGCCGCAGGCCGCCGCTCTACTGGCCACGAACGTCAAAACGCTCTCCGTTTAAATGTCGCTTGGGCTTTTGGACGGCTCGTACCGCCGGCGCGGCAAAGGCTGCCGTTTCTGGCGCGATCGCCTCATCGACATCTTTTTCAACCGAAAGGATTGGACCTGAATGGACACCGCTAAAACCCGCGTCGGGCCGGTGACGATCGGCACGCGCGGCAAGAAAAAAATCTACTCCGCCGACTTCCACCAAGACGGCGTCCACCGCCGCCGTTCCCTCAATACGACCAACCGAAAAGTCGCGTTGGAGCGCGCCGTCGCCATCGCGACCGAACTCAACCAAGGCACCTTCCGAGCCCCGCCGCCGCCGGCGGACTTGGAGCGGACGAGCGCAGACTATCTGGCCACATTGATCACCTCCGACCGGGCTCGGCGCACGCTGGTCAAGTACCGCGGCTATCTGAAAAAATTCGGTCGGTTTCTCGCCGCGCGCGGGATCACGGTGCTGCACAAGGTCCGGCCGGTAGATTTCGACGAGTGGCGCCAGTCGCGGCGGACCAAGGTCAAACTTATGACCGTGAACAACGAAAGCATCGCAATCAAACAACTCTTCAAATTCGCCAAAAGCCGCATGCTGATCGTCGAGAATCCGCTCGCCGACATCAAGTTATACCATGTCCCGACTGAACGCAAAGTCGCTCCCGTTTTCGCGCAAGTCAACGCGATCCTCGCGGCCGCGGACGAGGCGCTGCGGCTCTGGCTCCTCGTGCTGGCGTTGACCGGCATGCGCGTCGGCGAGTTGCAGCGCCTGCGCCAAGAGGATGTCGATCTCGTAGGGGGATGGATTTACATCCGGTCGCGGCCGGGGGCGCAAACCAAGACGAGGGACTCGCGAAAGGTCCCCATCCACCCGCGCCTCCGTCGGGCGCTCGAGGCTTTGCCCGCCCACGGGCACCAGTGGTACTTCGTGGCCGCGCCCGGCTCGCGGTACCCGGAGGGCGGACACTGGGTCAACCCGAAGCAGGTCAACGACCGGTTCGCGGTGATCCTGAAGCGGCTCGGCATGCCGGTCGGGCGCGAATCGGGATTCGTGGTGCACAGCCTGCGCCATTTCTTCGAATCGTTCACCGTCAACGCCGGCATCCCCCAGCGCGCGGTCGACGGTTGGCTCGGGCACCGTTCGGACAAATCGATGGCGGCGATTTACTACAGCCTTTCGGACGGCGAGTCGCAAGAATTCATGGCCAAGGTCCCGTTCGGGATCGAAGCCGACGATACGGGCTCGGCGGCGATCGCGATATCGCCCAACCCGGCCTGACGGTGCGGTCGGCCCCGGAGATGCCGCAACCCGGGGTTCGGTAGTCGGTGCGGCATTCCATCCTAACGTCGGGCCAGTCCCGTCAAGGAGTCGACGCGATGGTGACGAGAGTAATGGCGATCCTCGCCCTGGCCGTGCCCTTCGGGGCCGGTGCGGCGCCGGGGGACAAAACCGGGACGCGCCGCCCGGAAAACCGTATCTCGACCTGTGAGCCCCTAGGATTCCCCGCCGATTCGTCGGGCCGCTCTTTCGAAGCGGAGAAGGGGAGCCAGAACCCCGAACACGAACTGACTCCACGTCTCGAATTGCTCGCGCTCATTCACCAATACATCCAACGTCGCAAACCCCGCCTGTGCCAGCGCCGCCTCCTTCGGCGTCGCCCGCGGCTCCGCCAGTTCCCACATATGCACGACCCCCAAATGGACGGTGCCGACGGGCGTGCGCGGATCGTGGATGAACCCCGACAGCCGCTCGCCGACCACCGGGGCATGGGCGACTTCCTCGGAGACTTCGCGGTGCATTCCAATCGAGTATGGGTCGCCACCACCCGCTGCGTCCGCTTCGGAGATGTGCCCGCCGATGCCGATGGAGCGCAGCGCACGCAAGCGCGCTTCGGTGCCGCTCGCCCCGCGGCGGTAGTGGAAGATTTGAGCGCCGCACATCAACACGACGTACGGGATGAGCTGCAACCAATCGGGATCGGTTTCGCATTCCGAACGGGGTAGAAACCGAAATTGAGAAGCGTTGAGCAGGGCTGCGCGGTAGCTTTCGTCGGCTGTGCGGAAGCCTTCGAACGCGCCGATGTTTCGGAAGTGCGCCGCCGGGATGCAGAGGACGCGTTCATCGAGGGACATGGCTACAGCACCACGGTCTTCAGTTTGTTCTTCGCGGCGGCGGCATGCTTCGACTTCGGCGCCGACTTCAGCAAATGTTGGAGCACCGCCGCGCCGAAAGCTTTCTCCTGCTGGAACTGCTCCGCGAAGTGGAATCCCAAATAAAACAAATCGGCGTCGTCGAGCCATTTGGCTTTCTCGACTTCCGCTTGCACCGCCGCAGCGTCTTGGCCGAGGACGTGCGAGAAGTGCCGCAGCGACGGATCGTTCGCGCGCGAATCGTGGCTCACGTCCTTGCTCGACACCTTCAACCCGCACAGCGCCAATTCGAGGCGGATGGGGAAGCCGATGGCGGGATCGCGCGCCAGCCATTTGAGGTAGAGCACCGCGGCAGGGTAGGCCTTCTTCTTCCGCTTCGCCACGGCTTTCTCGAAGAGGTCGTCCCGCAGCGCGGCCGGATCCGATTCCTTGAGCAGGAACAGCAGCGGATCGCCGCGGTGGCTCTCGGCTTCGATTTCTTTGCTGAGGTGGTCGACGATTTCGGCGCGGACGGCGGGGGCCAACGTCTTGCCGAAGGGGGCGATGATGCGGGCCAATCGCCACAGGTCGTCCATCGATTCGGCGTTCAACAGCGCGGTCACGAGCGCTTGGCGACCGTGCTTCAATTGGCCAAGGCGGGCTTGCGCCATCTCTTGGAGCACGCGGTCGGCGTGCTTCGATTGTTCCATCAACCCCTCGGCCACTTCCGCCGTATCGCGGTCGCCGATTTTTTCGATGCCCAAGCGCCGGGCCGCCATGTCCGGGGCGTGCAGGAGGCCGACCCAATCCGGGAGTTGCTTATCGGACACGGTCATCCGGCCGAGCAATGCGAGTGCCGGCGCCGCGATTTGGAAGTTCGTTTCGGTGGCGCAGGCGAAGAGGCGTTTCCACTGTTCTTTGGTCGGGTTGTCGAGCCAACCGCCGACGGCTTGCAGAGCCTGCGCCCGCAGTTCCACGGGGTACGGAGGCTGCGTCCGCGCCCACATCACATCGGCGGTACTCGGATCGTTGAGCGACGACAGCACCCGCAGCACGGTGAACTCGGCGGGCGCGAGGAGCTTGGCTTTCTTGTTGGTCGCGAGCGCCACCAGCGCGGCGACCAGCCCCTTTTTGTGCGGTGCGCTCATCGCCGGAATCCGGCTGATCAGCGCGTTCGCCGCAGCCCCCGCGACGGACGCATCCTTGTCCGTCAGCACCGAGAGGGCCGCATCCGGGTTGGTGTCGACGGACCCGGTCAGCGCCGCCGCCACCGCCTTGCGGACCCCCGGCGGAACGCTGTGCAGAATCTTCTGCAAGCCCTTCACGCCCTCGGCTCCGAGCTTCGTCGCGGCCTCCGCCGCGAGGCCGGCTTCGGTGCCGCCGTGCTTGATGCGCTCGAGCAGCTTGGGCAGGCTCTTGGTCTGTTTGAGTTTGCCGGTGGCCACGATGGCCGCTTCGCGGACGACGCCTTCGTCGTCGTCGAGCTTGGCTTGCACGGCCGCGAGGATTTCCGCATCCTTGAGCCCGAGTTCGGCGAGCACGTGCAGCGCGGCGGCGCGGAGTTCCGGCGGTTGCTCGTCGCCGAGCAGGCGGACGATCTTCTTGACGGGGATATCCATCGGCGCAACCCAACCCGCGGAAACGGAGAGCAATTGGGTTAGAATAGAAGCTGGCGCCGTCGAAGGGGCGTGGAGTCACTACAATTGTGGTTCGGTCGAAATCGAACCCCCGGCACAAAGGACCCAACTATGGGCATCCAGCACAAATCGAAGTCGTTGCGGAACGCGAACAAGAAGCGCGTCCGCGCCCGCAAGCACAAGAACCGCAGCTTGAAGAAGGGCAAAAAAGGCGTGTCGTGAGCCGACGATTTTTAGGCGTTGAACGCGCTCCAAATCGCATCCAGAACAGGTGCCGCTCGATTCCGAATCTTCACCGCGACGAACTCACTCACGTCGGTTTCGCACGGATTGATCTCGACGCTCGGCTTCCGGAAGTGGTACGCATCGAGCACCGGGGCGGCGATGTAGGGGAATGCGCTCGTCGTCCCTATTGAAATGACGAGGTCGAATCCGCGGCGGCTTTCTTCCTGATAGGTGGCGAGTTGCCGGGCCGGGAGCCGTTCCCCAAACAAGACGACGTTCGGGCGGAGCAACCCACGGCAATCGGGGCAGCGCGGCGGAATCGAAAACTCGGTGTAATCGGCGACAATTTGTCCGAAGGCGCACCGCGTACACCGGATTTGATGCAGATCGCCGTGGATGTCGATCACGTTGCGCGATCCGGCGCGGCGGTGGAATCCGTCCACGTTTTGCGTGAGCACCCAAACTCGCTCGAAATGCGATTCCATCTCCGCGATCACTTCATGCCCACGATTCGGCGTTGCCGATCGGCCGGCCTGCTCGATTTGGAGGAGATACTTCCAAGTCAGGTCGGGGCGTGCGGCGATCCCCTCGGCTGAAAGTAAGACCTCGATCGGGCAGTTCTCTTCGGTGTCCTGTTCCTCGTAGAGCCCTCCGATTCCGCGGTAGGTCGGTAGCCCCGAGTCCGCGGACAATCCGGCACCGGTGATGAACAGGATGCTACTACTGTGGCGCAGCAGTTCGAGCACTCGCTCGATGAGTAAGGGGTCGATCGAGCCAGGTGTTTGTGTCATGGCTTCCACAGAATACCCCCGGTGGTTCCCGCAACCGAATAGATCTGTTAGCCGGACGCGCCAGCGACGGCCACGATTCGGTCAACGCAATTTGGCCGGGTCATGGAGCGAACGGTTCGTAGCCGTCGC
>JAYTBD010000900.1:0-6535 GCA_043737155.1 Fimbriiglobus sp.
GTCTCCATGCCGAGGAGTTGGATTTCGTATCGCGAATCATGTCGGCGAGAGAAATCGTCGTCGCCATACGGACCAACAGATGAACATGATCTTCGACACCACCGGCCGCGAGGAGATCGCATTTGCGTTTTCGGAGAATGCCTCCGAGATACGCATGGAGATCTGGTCGCCATTCGTCGTAAATGACTGGCGCGCGGTCCTTGGTGCTGAACACGACGTGGACCAGCAGTTGAGAGAGCGATTGCGGCACGGCTGTTCCTCCACGTCGGCCCCGTTGGGGCGAAAACCGAAACGGGCGATTCCCAGGGCTTCCGCCCTGGGCTAAAACGGCGGCCCCGTTGGGGCGAAGACAGAAGCCGCGGAACTTTTGATTCCGCATTCCAAACTCCCCCATCAATCCACGTACATCAACTCGTTGCTCGCCAGCAGGATTTGGGCGTACTGCTGCCAACGCGTCAGCTTGTCGGTCGCATTCGGTTTCGCCTCGATGAACTTCACACCCAATGCCAACTCCCTATCACTCGGGGTCCGCTGGTAGGCAATCCGGTAGGCCGCCTTCACCCGCTCCTCGTCGGCGGTGGCGCTCTTCTCGATCCGCGCGGCGAAGGCCCGCGCTTGGATCGCCATGAACTCGGAGTTCAACGCGAATAATTGCTGCTGCGGGGCGGTGGTAGTCGTGCGCTTATCGGCGGTGACATTGGCGTCCGGGAAGTCGAAGAGCCTCAGCAAGCCGTCGAGTTCGTGCCGGCTGATCTTGGCATAAACCGTGCGGCGTTTGTTGTTGGCATCGGCGAGGTTGTACGTCGGCCCGCCGGGGGTCGGGTCCAAATGGCCGGCGACGCTCAGCAAACCGTCGCGCCACATTTCGATTTCCAAGCGGCGCCGCGGGGCCTTCCACAAATAAGTGTTGTCGCCGTCGATGGCCGCGTTCGCGGGGTGGTTCGCGCTGCTCAATTGGTAGGTCGCGCTCAGCGTGATCTGCCGGTGCAGCCATTTCAAACTCCAGCCGTTGTCCATGAAGCCGACGGCGAGGGTGTCGAGCAATTCGGGGTGCGACGGCGGCCCGCCGAGCTTGCCGAAGTTGCTCGGCGTACTCACCAAGCCCCGGCCGAAGTAGGCCTGCCAGATGCGGTTGACGATAACGCGGGCCGTCAGCGGGTTGGATTTGCTCGCGATGGATTCGGCGAGTTCGAGTCGGGTGTAATCCTTCGCGGGTACGGCGGTCGAGACGCCCAGCACTTGCAAGAATCCCTTGGCGGCGGGGTCGCCTAACTTCAGCGGGTTACCGCGGACGTGGATTTTCATCGCGGTGCCGGGCCCGCTCAACACGGGCGTCGAGGGCGGTGCGGGCGGCGCCGCTTTCTTGACCGCCTCGAGATCGACTCTCAGTTCCGCGATCTTGGTTTTTTCCGCGGGGTCGGTCAGAATCTTCTCCGCCTCGCCGGGGGGTATGAAGAACGGTGCGGCCGGATCGGTGAGGTACGCTTTCACAAACTCGCTCTGTTGAGCGGTCGGTCTGATTTCTTTCACCGTGTAGTTCATCGTTTTCTGAAATGCGGCCACGTCGACCTTCGACTGCATCAACTCTTTCAGCGGCGCGAGCGCCTTCGAAGTGGCCGAGGCTTCGAGCGCCTTCACCCAACGCGCGAGGAAATAGGGCGACAGCTTCTCGGCCTTGGCCAACTCGTCCGCGAGCGGCTTGTTCTTTTTGTCCGCGAGGAGCGCCTTGGCCGCGACGAGATACTTCCCGGCGTCGAGCGTGGCGAAGGTCGCGGCTTTCTTGCTCGCCTCCGCGATCGTCGCTTTGACCTTGTCGTCGGCGTCCTTCACTGTTTTCTGCCCGTCGGTATAAGCCTTGGCGATCTCCGGCGATACCAGCGGTGCGCTCGTGAGTTTGGCGCCGTTGAAGATCCCCGCGAGCGAGTAGTAGTCCTTTTGCGGAATCGGGTCGAACTTGTGATCGTGGCAACGCGCGCAGGCCACCGTGAGACCCAGGAACCCGCGGGTGAGGGTGTCGACGCGGTCGTCGAGTTCGTCGGCATCGGCCTTCGGTCCGCACCCGGCGTCGCGGTAGAACTCGGCGCCGAGGCCGAAGAAACCGAGGCCAGCCAACTTCGTCGTCGGATCTATCCCTTCGGTCGCCATCAGATCGCCGGCGATTTGCAACTTGGCGAATCGGTCGTACGGCATATCGGCGTTGAAGGCGTCGATGACCCAATCGCGGTAACGGAAGGCATTCGTCTTCGGCTTGTTCGCGAAGTTGTGGGCTTGGTCCTCGGCGTAGCGGGCGACATCGAGCCACATCCGCGCCCAGCGCTCGCCATAGGCCTTCGACTTCAACAACCGCTCGACGACTTTGGCGAACGCATCCGCCGCCGAATCTTTTTCAAAGGCGTCGACATCTTCGGGCGTCGGCGGCAGACCCGTGAGGTCGAACGTAACCCGGCGAATGAGCGTCCGCTTGTCGGCGGACGCGACCGGCTTCAACCCCTTCTCGGTGAGCTTGGCCAACACGAAGCGATCAAGGTCAGTCTTGGCCCACGGATTCACCGTCGCGGGGGCTTTGTGAATCTGCGGAGCGCGGAATGCCCAGAACTCGCGCCCCTTGACGAGGTCGATGCCACCGGCGCTCGCCTCGGCACCGACGCGAGGATCGGGTGCCCCGGCGGTGATCCACTTCTCGAAGTCGGCGATCACCTTCGCATCGAGCTTGCCCGTCGGCGGCATCTGGTTGTCGCCGTCGCTCTTCAGCATCGTCAGCAGCAGGCTCGCGTCCGGTTTGCCGACGGCGATGACGGCGCCGCTGTCTCCGCCTTTGAGAAGCCCGGCCCGCGTGTCGAGGCGGAGGTTGCCCTTCAGCTTGCCGGCTTTGGCCGCGGTATCGCTGTGGCAACTCTGGCACTGCTCGACGAGCACTGGCCGGATCTTGTTCTCGAAATGGGAGTAATCCGGTTCCGCGGCGGTCACGAACGGCGCTCCGAGGAGTAGCGCAACGAAGGGGGCCAAACGCATGGGAAACACCAATCGGAGGGCGATGAGCAAACCGGCGGGAGAGACGCTACCATTATGCCGCACGGCGACGGGGATGTCACGGGGAATCCGGGTGGAGGTGTACCTCTAGATTTTGGCACTCTCCATAGCTGGAACAGGCAAGGTTTTGCTGATCATTCATCGCTGATCGCCGAAAGCTGTTTCGTTTCCAAGGTCTCGAATGGGACAGCCGTCAGCGATGAGCGATCAGCGATCGGCGAGGAAGACGGCTCGATGCCAAAATCCAGAGGCACACCCGCTTGCCCCTTCCCGTTGACCGGAGTGCCGCGCATTTCTATCATGGGCAGTCCGGACCGAACGCACCGATTACTCCGGCCTTCCGGCGTTCTTCCCACGCCACCACGGATCCCCCGCATGAACGCGGCTCAACCCCAACCGCCCGCTCCGCCCGCCCCCAAGCCCGGCGAAGTCGTTCCACCGCCCGCCAAAGACACGAGTGCGCTGATCCAGAAAGAGCTCGAGGAAAACTCGCTCTACACGTGGCTGCGCGACTTGCCGACCAAGTTCAAAGCCGGCAAGCTCGGCAACCCGAAGATCCTCGGTGGCATCCTGCTCCTCGCCCTCGCCGGCGGCATCTGGTACTGGTTCTCCCGCGAATCGGGCAAGACCGAAGGGGTCCGCTGGAAGGACACCAACAACGCGCTGACCCCGGCCGAACTCGAACGCATCACCAAAGAGTATCCGAACTCCACGCAGTCGCTGGTCTCGCGCCGCAACGCCGCCGAGATTCAGTTGAGCATCGAAGGGACCGCGAAGCTCGACAACGGCGAGACGCGCGCCGCCGGGATCGACAGCATCGAAAAGGCCCGCGAAGAGTTTTTGAAACTCGCCGAGGAATTCAAGAAGCTCGGGGACAAGTCGCTGCGGGCGAAGTGCCTCCGCCAAGCGGCCGAGGCCGAGGAAGCGCTGATCGGCATTCCCAAGGCCGGCGTGAGCACGGTCGAGTGGGACGAAGCCCAAGATCGCGGCACCGCGGCCAAAGCCGCCGAGTATTACACCGATGCTTCCAAGGCAATCGGCGAATCGACGACCGCCGGCGAGCGCTACTCGAAACTGGCCGCGCAGCTCACCGAGAAGAGCAACCGGCCCAAAGGCGACCCCCTGCCGACGCCGCGCATACTCGGGAAATACTTGCACACGCAGATCAAGGCGAAGCCGCCGGAGACGACCCCGAAGACCCCGGACAAGCCGCTGCCGCCGGTCGGTGGTATCCCCGGCACCGATCCGAAGACCCCGGACAAACCGCTCGACCCCAACATGCCACCGCCGACGGCCACCGGCACCGCGCCGAAGGCGCCGGACAAGCCGTTGAACCCAACTCCGACGACTGCGAAGTAGTCAGAACGCACACGGATGACACGGATCAAAGACAGGATGAAGAGGATCGGAACAGAACAGTTCTTCTCCGATCCTCTTTATCCCGATTTCATCCGTGTCATCCGTGTTCGCTTTTGATGACTGCCATGAACGAAGAATTCGAGGACGACGACGCAGTCCCGGTGGCGTCCGTCCCCGCGCTGCCCGCCTACGCCCGGCAGCGCGATGCCGTCGAATTACTCGTGAAGGTCAAAGCCGAGGGGATGCGGGTCGACCAATATCTCCAGATCTTCTTCCACGATTCGAGCCGCTCGGAATTGCAAAAGGCCATCGTCGGCGGGCACGTCACGGTGAACGGCAAGCCGACCAAAGCGAGTTACAAGGTCCGCAACGACGACGAACTCTGGGTGCGGATGCCGACGCCGGTCCACGATGTGATCGTGCCCGAGAACATCCCCCTCGAAGTCCTGTACGAAGACGAAGTGCTCGCGGTCATCAACAAGCCGCCGAACATGGTCGTCCACCCGGCGCGCGGCAACTGGACGAGCACGCTCGTCAACGCCTTGGCTTTCCGCTTCCAGAATCAACTCAGCACGGCCAACGGCAACTACCGGCTCGGCATCGTCCACCGGCTCGATCGCGACACGAGCGGGGCGATTCTGATCGCCAAGGACGATAAAGCCCACAGCAAGCTGAGCATGCAGTTCGAAAAGCGCACGGTCTTCAAAGAATACGTGGCGTTGGTGGTCGGCGAACTCGACCGCGATTCGGATTACGTCGAAGTGAGTTTGAAGCAACACCCGCACGAGCGCGAGAAGCAAACGGTCGCCGCGGTCGACGACCCGGACGGGAAGCCCGCGTGCAGCTACTACGAAGTGATGGAACGCTTCCGCGGCTACACGCTGGTGAAGGTCCAACCGCGGACGGGCCGGACGCACCAAATCCGCGTGCACCTGGCCCACGTCGGCTGCCCGGTGCTCGCCGATCGGATGTACGGCCGCATGGCCCAATTCCGCAAAGTCGACCTCGTCCCCGGTATCCCGCGCGAGGGGGACACCGACACCGTCTACCTGAACCGCCAAGCGCTGCACGCGTTCCGGCTGCGGTTCAGGCACCCGGTGAAGGAGACGATGCTGGAGATCGAAGCGCCCTTACCGAAGGACATGCGCAACGCGCTCGAGGCGCTGCGGGAATTCCGGCCGCTGCGGGGGTGATTGATTCTGCCCGAGCCGCGTGTTGAATCCGAACGCAGCTCACGCTCGCACCTCGGAAAGACTCACTCACGTCACGTTGCCGCCCATCAGATAGGCCCGCAGGTCGATGAAAATGTCCGCGCAGCGGTCGCGCCATTGCTTGTCGCTGAGCAGACTCGGGTGCGACGGGTGGAACATCACATGGATGCTCAACTTATTCGGCTGCTTCGGATCGTGGCAATGCAATTGCAACTCCAACTCCACCGGACCGGCCGAGCGCTTGGAGAAACTGAACCACGCCCCCGAGCCGCCGCCGCCGCGGGCGCGGTGCAGGAGCACCCGGACCAGCCGCGCCGTGCTCTCCAAGACTTCGCCGCCGTAATCCTGCACGAAGCCGCGCAGCTTCATGAGGGCGATCGACTCCGGCATCCACGCGTCCATCTTGAAGGGCAGCGCCAGCGATTCCCGCGACTGAGCCTCCGTGCGACCGTTGTAGCTCATCCCGGAAGTCGTCGTGAGCGCGGGGTTGCTGAGCCGGGCCGCCCCGACCACCGCGGGCGTCCGCGACTCCGACCCGACCACCCCGGTCGGCGCGTTTTCCAGTTGGAGTAGAATCGCTTCCTCGCTCATGCCGAGGTCGCTGTCGGACGACCCCGTCGCGGGGGCGTCCGCCAAGCCGGCCATGCGGTGCCGCGAATCGCTCTTGGCCTGCTTCAGCGCTTTCTCGAATGCCTGCGCCAACTCGCGCGCGGATTGATAGCGGTCGTCCGGGTCTTTGCTCAGCGCCTTGCGGATCACCGCTTCCACGCACGCCGGCACCCAGCCGTCCAATCCCAGTTGTTTGAACGTCGGTGGCTCCTCGGTGGCGTGCGCCAGCAGGACATCCATGCTCGACGTGCCCCGGAACGGCACCCGACCGCTGAGCAGTTCAAAAGCCATAATGCCGACGCTGTACAGATCCCCGCGATGGTCGA
>JAYTBD010000901.1:0-6530 GCA_043737155.1 Fimbriiglobus sp.
TTCCTGATTTGGCTCGGCCGCGATGCGCCGTTCGGGCACCCGGCGGTGGAAGCGGCCCTCGCGATCAGCCCCGTCGCGTCGGCGCTGACCGCGGCCGACATGCCGGGCTTCACCGGGTACGAGCTGCTCCCGCTGAATTGGTGGATCACCGGTGGAATCAGCGCGGTGCTCCTGGTCATTCTCGTGCTGCGAACGCGGCAGCTCTACCGCCCGGAGTGAGGGATTCGCGATGAAACAACGACCCTGCTTACTCGCAACTGCGTTGGCGTTGGCGATCGCGCTCACCGCGTCAACTGTCCGCGCCGATGACCCGGTCCAATCGCTCCGCGAGCACAGCCCGGAGATCGCCCTGCCGAAGGTGGTGCGGACCTTCCCCGAGAAGCTGCCCGCGCTCTGGCTCGAAGCGCTCGGGCGCCCCGAGGCGGATCTCCGCTGCCAAGCGGCGCTGGCGATCGCCAAGGCGCATTCGCTCGGCATGACCGGATTGCAATCCACCACGCCGACGTTGGTTCGGGAACTCGACCTCGTGGGCCAGCACCCCTCGGTCCATCTCGCCATCGCGAAGGCGTTGGTGGTACTGGATGCGAAAGAGGCGTCAGCTCCCCTGTTCAAGCTGGCCTCGTCGGGGGATTTAGAACTCCGCGAGATCATCGAACCGGCGCTGGCCCGGTGGGGATACGCCCCCGCCAAGGAAGACTGGTTGAAGCGATTGGAGCAACCCGCCCCGCGCGGACGCATGGCGGTCCTCGCGATTCAATCGCTGGCCACGGCGGGCGAAGCGAAAGCCGTGCCCCGACTGCGCGAGCTTGTCTTTGCCACCGAGTCGCCGGCCCAAATCCGATTGGAAGCCGCGAAAGCCTTGGGTGCACTGCGGATGACGGGGGCGGAAGCGGACGCCGAGAAGCTGGCCGCCGACGCTTCGGCCAAAGGGATGATCCACCGGCTCGCGGGGGCGTGGCTGCTCCGGAAACACGGCGGTGACGACGCGATCCGCCGACTGCGGGGATTCGCGCTCGATCCCGAACCGTCCGTCGCACTCGTCGCGCTCACCCGGCTCGTCGAGATCGACCCGGCCCTCGTCGAACCGGTCCTCGCGTCGGCGCTCGCCAGCCCGGATGCCAACGTCCGCGCGCTCGGTGTCGAAGTCCTGTTCCGTCGTCCATCCGAGACGCATATCCGCCAACTCGGCGACCGGCTTTCCGACGCGCACCCCGACGTGCGCAGCCAAGCCCGTCGCGCGCTGCGCGAATTGGCCGCGAAGTTTCGCGGCGGGGTGATCGCCGAGTGCGACCGGGCGCTGGCCGGGGCCGATTGGCGCGGCCGGGAGCAATCCGCGATCTTGTTCGGCCAACTCGATCACAAGCCGGCGGCGATGAAGTTGGTCGGCGTGTTGAGCGACGAGCGACCCGACGCCGCAATCGCGGCGGCGTGGGGATTGCGCGTCCTCGCGGTCCCCGAGACATTTCCTAAGGCGTTCGAGCACTTCGTGAAACACACCGCGAAGGGGGAGCCACCCGAATGGCGCGACCGACAACTGAGCCACGTCGCCCAGCAATTGGGTCAAGCGCGGTACGCCCCGGCCGACGGGGCGCTACGGGCCATCGTGCCGCCCACTGTGCTCGCGGGGACCGAAACTCGGGCCTCGGCTTGCTGGGCGCTCGGGCTGATCCACGAAGGCAAGTCCGCGCCGGACGTCGCGGGGGCGCTCGCCAAGCGTCTCGCGGCCGTCGGCCCGGTCGATATCGAAGTCGAAGCGGTGCGCCGGATGTGCGCGGTGTCTCTGGGGCGCATTAAAGCGATGGAGCAGTTGCCGATGTTGCGGAGTTTCTACTTCGACCGGAAACCGTCGTTCAATCCGGTGAACAACGCATGCGGCTGGGCCGTCGAGCAACTGACCGGAGAGAAGATGCCGCCGCCCGATGTCATCGATGTCCCGCAGCGCACGTGGTTCCTGATCCCCATCGATTGAGAGCTTGCGTCGGGCGAATGCGTCTGCCACACTGGGTTCCCCACCGATTTCTCTTAGCGAAACGGGCCTTCCGATGCTGAGTATCACCGGACGCGGGGCGAAACTGTGCGACGGCATCACCCGCCGGGAAGTCCTGCGCGTCGGCGGCTTGGCCTGCGGCGGACTCGCGCTCGGCGATGTCTTGCGGCTCCGCGCCGGCGGAGCACCCGCCGCGGGGCGTGGCAAATCCGTCATCATGATCTGGCTGCGCGGCGGCGCTTCGCACATCGACAGCTACGACATGAAGCCGGACGCCCCGGCGGAAATCCGCGGCGAGTTCAAGCCGATCCGCACGAACGTCCCCGGTACCTTGATGTGCGAGCACATGCCGCTGCAGGCGAAGATAGCGGACAAGCTCGCGATCCTGCGCGCCATCAAGTCGGTCGATATCGGCGATCACACGCCGCACTACATCCTCACGGGGTTTCCGGACCGCGGGCGCCGGCCCGTCCTCGGTTCGGTCGTCAGCCATCAACAACCCCGTGCCGACGGATTGCCGCCGTATGTCAGCCTCATGTACAAGCCGCCGGGGTTGTACGACAACGAAGGCCCGACCTACACCGGCCCGACTCACCGGCCGTTCGTGCCGAGGGCGGAAGGCTTGGCGAATCTGAGCCCGGCCAAGGGGATCTCGGCGGAGCGTTTGCGCGATCGCCGGCAACTGCTCGGGGCGTTCGACACGCTCAACCGCGAACTCGATCACAACGCGGGGATGGCGGGGATCGATGTGTACAACCGACGGGCCATGGAGATGATCGCTTCGCCGAAAGTGCGCGAGGCGTTCGACGTGTCGAAAGAATCCGCGGCGACGCACGCGCGCTATGGCAAGTTCTGCGAGACCTTCCTCCAAGCCCGTCGCTTGGCGGAAGCGGGCGTGTCCGTCATCACCTGCAAAGTCGGCGATTGGGATACGCACGAGAAAAACTTCATCGATCACAAGGCCCAACTCCCGCAACTCGATCACGGCTTCCACGCCTTGGTCACCGATTTGCACGAGCGCGGGTTGGATAAGGACGTGGCGGTCGTGCTCTGGGGCGAGTTCGGCCGGGCGCCGCGGATCTCGCGGGGCGACGGTCGCGATCACTGGCCCGACGCCGGGGCGGCGGTCATCGCCGGGGGCGGTTTCAAGGTCGGCCAAATCATCGGCGCCACCGATGCGCAGGGTGGCCGGTCGAAGGGGACGCCGTACACGCCGAGCAACGTCCTCGCGAGTTTGTACGGGCACTTGGGCATCGACCCGGCGGCGACGATCCCGGATCTGAATAAGCGGCCGATGTACATCCTGGACGAGCGCGAGCGCGTCCGCGAATTGGAATCGGCGTAGTCCGCGCCGCGCGGTTCCGTAGACTTCGGAGGGGCGGTGGATTCCCGCCGCCCGATTCGCAACTCCATCACGAAGAGGGGCCATCATGGGCAAGGGAAACAACTCGCAGGGCAAGGAAAAGAAGAAGCCGAAGAAGGAAGTCAAGCCGCCCATTAAGCCGGCCACGACGCCGAAGAAGTGAAGGGAGATCGTCGCCGATGACCGCCCTCTCCCGATGGCGAATTCTCATTCTCCTGCTCGCGGTCGGACTCCTCGCCGCCGCGATCTGGCAGAAGCGCATCCGCGATTCCGCGCGGGATGATTTGGCCGCGGGGCGGGCGGCTCTGGAGCGCGGCGACCCGGCGGAAGCCCGGCGCCGGTTCGACCTCTGCTTGGCGCACGATCCGGACAACGCCGACGCGAACTACCTCGCGGCCCGGGCCGCGCGGCGTTGCGGGGATCTCGGCGCGGCCAAGGACTATCTCAACAAAGCCGAGCTCCTCGGCCACCCGCCCGGCGACATCGAACTCGAGCGCGCCTTGGTCCTCGCCCAGCGCGGTTATCTGGCCGAAGGAGAAGCGGGGCTGGTCGAGCACATCGGAATCGGCGGTTCCGTGGCGGTCGAAATCATTTCGCACCTTTTCCCGTTCTACATGGCCCAGTACCGCATTGCGGAAGCCGGGTGGGCGACCGCGAAATGGGTGGAGTTCGAGCCCGACTCGGCCGGGGCGTGGGCGTGCCGGGCCGATGTTTTGGATCGGCTCCACAACAAAGCCGAAGCGGTCGGAGCTTGGCGCCGGGTCGTAGCGCTCGATCCGGAAGACCGCCGGGCGCGTTTTCAGCTCGCCCGCTTGATCCTCGAAACCCGTCGGCCGCCCGACGAAGCCTCCGCGCACTTGGAGTGGCTACTCGCGCGCGAACCCGACAATACCGCGGCTTCCATTCAACTGGCCGCGTGCCGCGAATCGCAGGGTCGCGGCGCCGAAGCCGAGGCGCTGTTGGACCGCGTCATCGCTTCGCCCGCGGTCGATGCGAAAGCCCTGCACTATCGGGGCCGGTTGGAAATGCACGGGGGCCGTCCCGCCGCGGCCGCCCCGTTCCTGCGCCGCGCCATCGGCCTCGATCCCTCGGATGCCGAGCTGCTTTACACGTATTTCCTCTGCGTCCAGCAGATCGGCACGCCCGAAGAAGCGCGGGAAGCGGAGTCGCACTGGCGGCGGTGCGAAGCCGACATGAAGCGCGTGAGCGAACTGGGCCGGGCCATCGCCGAGTCCCCGAAAGATCCGGACCTGCGGTTCGAAATAGGCGGCCTGTTCCTGCGCAATGGGCGGACGGTGGAGGGCGTCCGCTGGCTCGATTCCGCATTGCGCAACGATCCGGCGCATATCCCGACGCACAAATTGCTGGCCGCGCACTACGAGCGCTCCGGGCAGCCGGATATGGCCGGGCGCCACCGCCTCTCGGCGAACGGTACCAAGTCAAAGTGATGCGGAACGGCCTTGCCGACCGCTATTCCTCTTGCTTCTCCCTCTGCAGTGTGGCGCAAAGCGGCGGTGGCCTGCGCCGATCCGTGAGATTTCTATTGTATCGCGCGTAGGCTCTGTTAGTGTGGTGTGAAACAGGGTGCGTATGCGATCCTCTCCCCTCCATCGCGGGCCATTTCTCATCGGCATTTTGCCGATATTGATGCTCTGCGTCACGGCGGAACGGGCCGATGCGAGTTGCGGCGATTACCTCCACATCGTGCCAAGCCACGGTGCGGCCCCCGACTCCAATACACCGCATTCACCCGCGCAACCTTGCAGTGGACCATCCTGTCAGAAGTCCCCGGTCATGCCCGCGCCGATGCCGATTCCCACGCCAACTAGCCACGTCCAAACTTTCGACGCGATTCTCAACGCCGTGATCGAAGTGACCGCGCTCCCCGGCGTCCTGCGGATGGATCCGGACGACGCGGGTTCGCGCTCCGGCCACCTCGAAACCATTTTCCACCCGCCCCGCTGATCCGCCTCCGTTCGCATGCCGTCGGTGCGCGTCGATTTTCGACCGGCACACCATCGGACCGCGATGCCACCCCGATCATTCATAAACAGCTTTCCACCCGGCAGTCGCATTCGACTTCCGGGCCATTCCGCCTTCCGATCCGCCGGGCGCGATTGCGTCCGTTTTCTATCTTTCTTCGACATCATTCATTCATCCTCGGAGACTACGGCCATGAAACGCGCCACCCGTTCCGCTTTCACGCTTATCGAGTTGCTGGTGGTCATCGCCATCATCGCGATCCTCATCGGCCTGCTGTTGCCGGCCGTGCAGAAGGTCCGCGAATCCGCGGCCCGGATGAAGTGCTCCAACAACCTCAAACAGATCGGCATCGCCGTCCACAGTTACCACGGCGCCAACGAGTGCATGCCCCCGGGCAACTCCAAGCCGAACAGCTTTTCGTCGCACAGTCTGCTGCTGCCGCACATCGAACAAGACAACGTGTTCAAGCAGATCGATTTCACGAAGACGCAAGCGTTGAACCCCATCCCGAAAGCCGCGACCCTGGCGATGTTCCTGTGTCCGTCCGATCCGCAAACGACGGTGCCCGCGGGCTGGGCCGGGAACAACTACGCGGCCAACTACGGCACCGGGATCCTGTGGCAGCAAGACGCTTCGGGGTCCAACGGGGTGTTTTACCACGTGACCGGCACCAAGGGGAGCCGCTTCGCCGATGTCACCGATGGGCTGAGCAACACGGCCGCGTTTTCGGAGCGCTACAAAGGCGACTGGAGCAATGCCACGGTGACCCCGCGCAGCGACTTGATCAACCCGAAATCGGTCGCCCCGGCCAACGCCGACGAAGCGATGAATTTCTGCCGCGCCAGCGATCCGAACGATATCTCGCTTCAGTGGTATTCGAATTTCGGATCCAACTGGATCGCGGGCAATCAAGACGTGATGTACGGCCACGCCTCGATGCCCAATGACCGGCTCTGCGCATTCCCGCAAAATTCGACGCAGACGATGCCCGCCAGCAGCGGCCATACCGGCGGCGTCAACGTGTTGCTGTGCGACGGCTCGGTCCGGTTCGTCCGGAACAGCATCGCCGTGGTGAGCTGGCGGGCGCTCGGCACCCGCAACGGCGGCGAAGTCGGGGGGAACGACTGATGCATTCGCTTCAATCTGCGCCGCGGCGAGCATTCGCCGCGGCTTGGCTCGCGCTCATCGCGGCGGGCT
>JAYTBD010000902.1:0-6525 GCA_043737155.1 Fimbriiglobus sp.
CACTACAAAGACGTGCCGACGTGCGTAACGAAGAAAGTTTGCGTCCCGGAAACGCGCAACGAGTGCTACACCGTGAGCCGTCCGGTTTGCGAGACGATCCACTGCGAGACGCAGGTGCAAGTTTGCAAGCCGGTCTGCGAAACCGTGATGAAGGACGTGTGCAAGACGGTGTGCAAGCCCGTCTGCGAAACCGTCAACAAGCAAGTCTGCAAGACCGTCTCACGGGACGTCACCGAGACCATCATGGTCGACGTGACCAAGACCGTCTGCGAACCGGTCACCACGATGAAGTGCGTCAGCAAGACGGTGCCGACGACGACGAACGAAACGTACTGCGTCCCCGGTCGCTTGAAGCTGACGCGCGTGCCGCAGTACGAAACCAGCTATGATCCGTGCTCGTGCAGCAGCGTGCAAAAGCAGTGCGGTACGCGGCTCAGCCTCGTGCGCTCGCCTTCGGAAACGAAGACGCGCTGCGTCACCAAAATGACGACCGTGAATGAGCAAGTGCCGGTGACGACGTACGTCAAGAAGACCGTGACCGAGAAGGTCGCCAAGACCGTCTGCCGCAAGGTGTGCGAGAAGGTCATGGAAACCGTGCCGGTCACGACGACGCGGATGGTGAAGCAGACCGTCGTCGAGAAAGTGCCGACGCGGGTCACCCGCAACGTGATGACGACCGAAACCCACCGCACCGCCAAGAACGTCAAGCGGGTCGCCCAAGGGGCCTACGCCGACGCAAACACCTGCGGCGGCAAACCGACCCCGAGCGACGACGGCTGCGCCAACCTCCTCGGCGCCCACGCGGCCAAGGGTTTGAAAGCCGGCATGCCGACGTTCGACCGCCCGGCCCACGGCCGCGTGTTCGTCGAAGGCCTCCGCGGCAACCGCTGCGTCACCGTCAACACCATGAAGACGGTCAACGAAACCGTCGTCCGCCGGGTGCCCTACACGACCCAGCGCCAAGTGAGCGAAGTCGTGAAGAAGCTCGTGCCGACGAAAGTGACCCGCATGGTGCCGACGGCGGTGACCAAGCAAGTGCCCGTCTGCCAGACGCGGATGGTGCAATCGATCGTCACCGAAAAAGTGCCGACGCGCGTGACCACGATGGTGCCGACGGTGATCACCAAGAAGGTGCCGGTGTGCGTGACGAAGCAAGTGCCCTGCACCAAGACGGTGAAGGTCGCCCACAGCGTGACGGAAATTGTCGCCGTGTGCGTGACGAAGAAGGTCGCCGTGCAAGACCCGGCGTGTGCGAAAGCGAAGTCGCCCTGCGCCGACGCTTGCTCCAAGGGATGCGATTCGTCGGCCAAGCCTTGCACCAACGCCTGCGCTTGCGGATTGGCGAACGTGATGTGCGACGGCGGCAACGGCCAACCGCTCCGCGATCTGCTCAGCAAGGTCTTCCGCGGCCGCTTGGGTTGCGACCCCTGCGCCCCGGTCGCCCCGTGCAGCAAACCGTGCGATCCGTGCAAGTAGTGTGAAGTGCTTCCACGAGCCACCGGGTTGACCCCGGTGGTTTTTTCGTAGTGGACCGACCATCGCTAAATGTCACGGGTTGATATAGGGAACCGGATTCGTTCTCGATCCCCGACTCCGGAGGCACGGATGCCCGCGACCCGACCGAAGCGAAAAGTCCATCCGACCGCCGATCGACGCGCCGAGTTGGAAGCGGTCGTCCGCGGCCGGAGCGCGGGGGCGTCCGAGGGCCGGCGGGCCCGCATCCTGCCCCTGTCCGACCCGGACCACCCCGACGGCCGGAGGTCCGACCGGCGCCTCGCCGAAACGGTCCCTACCCCGCGGAACGGGAGTTGGCCGAACGCGACGGAGACGGGACTGGGCGTGCCGACGCGGCAGTGCATCGGCCGGCGTTTCGAGGACGCCGAGGAGATGGACGAAGCGATCGCGGCGCGGGAGTCGAAACGCAACGCGGCGAAAGCGGGAGCGCGGTGGCGGTTCGCGACGCCCGATGCCCGGGTGGAACTCCGTCGACTCTACCCCCACCCTGCGAGATGACATTTGGCAATGGACGGTCCAGTGACAGGCCCGTCACGCAGAGCGTGACCTACCGATTGAAAACACTCACCAACACAATCACCGCAATAATCGCCAACACCACCAACCGCGCGATCTTCCACTTGCTCCACGGCCGGTAGCCCGTCACTTTGCCGCTTCTTCCGTTGACCAAAATCTGGAACGTCTTCTCGTGGTAGCGGTACACAGCGACCCAAATGGGGAGCAACAGCGGTTTGAAGGTGAGGGCCGAGAAAGTCGTATCCTGCGTGCGGACGCGCTGGTGATCGCCGCCGATGTCGCGGCGGACGAGCCGGTCGATGATTCCCTTCATGATCGTTTTGGATCGCTTGAATCCCGCTTTCAATCCGACGGCGTACCGCTCCGTTTTGAACCCGCTGAGGTAGTCGGCCCGGAACGGTTCGAGCATCTTCAAGTCCCAGTTGCCCAAGTCATCGATGAGATCCTCGGGCAAGCTCGTCGAAGCGCAAATCAGCACGTCGTCGAAGAAGTGCCGGACTTCGCCGGAGACCGGGTACCAATTCGTGTGGACGACGGTACGCGTGCGCGTCACCGAGCGACCTTGGGCGTCGGTGTCGGAATACGTTTGCGTGTGGGTCGTGTCGATGCCGCGCTCGCCGGTGTAGTCGGTGTACGTCATGGCGTCATAGGTCCAGTACGGGATGTAAATCCCCGCGAGTTGACCCAGCGCCGCGACCGTCTTCAACTCGGTCGGCGCGAACCACAGGCCGCCGATCCAGTCGGTGAACGAACCCCGCGCCGCGCGCAGGTCGAACTCGAACGGCAGTACCGACTCCGGGGCGATCATCGCGTGGACGGCCTCGGGTTTGTTCTCGAGGTGCGTCGCGCAGAAGGGGCACTCGTCGGTTTCGACTTTGTCTTCGAGCAACACCGCCGCGCCGCAGCCGGCGCACCGCACTTCGGAACTCCGACCGGGGATCGCTTGGCCCCGGCTCTCTTCGCGGTCGAGGTAGTCGCCGAAATCGCGCTCGGCAATCTCGGCCTCGTCCCCCTTTTCGATCTTCTGTTCGTAGTGGCAGTACGGACACTTCAACCCCCGCGCGGCCGGGTCGAAGTCGAGCCGTGCTCCGCACGACGGGCAGGGGAACTTCCGACCGGGCGGAGGCGCCGGCCGGGCGACGGGCAGTTCGACCGGCTCGAGAACGGGAATAGCTTTGGGCATGGAGCGTTCCGGATTACAAAAGTCGGATCACAGCGGAAGCGGCGGGGGCACAGCCGCGAGGAGCGGAGCAATATCGGCCACCGCTTCCGCGGCCGTCCAGTTCGCCATGCCCGACTTCCAGAGCAGCGTCGCCTTGGTAATCTCGCCGCCGTGGATCTTCGCGCCCAGCGTCGCCAGATCGAACGGTCCTGTCTGCTGGCCGCCGAGGGCGACGAAGTACGTCACTTGCAACGGCAACGGCGGGGCCATCGGCGTGGAAGTCACGGGGTTCGATTGCGCCCCGCCGACCATCGCGCCGGCCATCTGATTGCCGAGGGCGATCCCGGCCCCGAATCCGATGCCCGCCCCGGCCGCGCCGCCGGGGTTTTGGGCCGCATCGCGGATCGCCTCCGCCGATTGGAACTTGGTGTACTGGTCGAGGTTCCCGAGCACGCTCATCGACGAGCGCTTGTCGAGGGCCGCTTCCACCTCCGGCGGCAGAGAGATATTCTCGACGAGGAACTGTGTCAGCCCGAGACCCATGCCGGCGAGGTCGGGGGCAATCTTCTCCATCGCCAATTTGCTGAGGCGGTCGTAGTTGCCGACCATATCGAGCAACGGGAGTTGCAGCCGCGGCACGGCATCGACGAAGCGCGAGACGATGGTGTTGCGGAGCTGATTCGTGATCTCGAACGCTTCGAAGCTCGGATCGGTCGAAACGAGTTCCTTGATGAACGTGCCCGCGTCGATGACTCGGAAGGCGTAGGTGCCGAAGGCCCGGACGCGGACGGGTCCGAACTCGAGGTCGCGCATCATCACGGGGTTCTGCGTCCCCCATTTCTGATCGGTCCACTGCCGCGTGGAGACGAAGTAGACCTCGCACTTGAACGGCGACTCGAAGCCGTACTTCCAGCCGAGGATCTTGGAGAGGATCGGCATGTTGTTCGTGTCGAGGGTGTAGAAGCCCGCCGGCATTTCGTCGGCGAGTTGGCCCTCCTTCACGAACACGGCCACTTGGCCTTCGCGCACGATGAGCTTGGCCCCGTTCTTGATTTCGTTGTCCGCGCGCGGGAATCGGTGCGCGAGGATTTCGTTCTGCGACGGTTCCGTCCATTCGATGATGTCGATGAACTCGCGCGTGAGTTTGTCCCAGAGACCCATGGATCGACCCTCGGATGGTGTGCGGGAACGCCGCGGGGGGTATTGTGATGCGGAGCGGTATGCCGCGGCAATCGGAAAACGCCCGCGTCGGAAGGGATTCGCCCGAGACGGGCAGGGATTGGTCGGTCATCGACCCGAGCGCAGGTATTGCTGAATGGCTCGGAGATTCACTTCGGCATCCTCGCGGAATCGCTCGCCGACGTACGGCCACATCGCCGATTCGAATCGTTTTTCCAACTCGGCTGCGTCGAGCAAACCCAAGTCGCACATGTCTTTCAAATCCTGTTGATCTCTGGGAGCGAATCTGCGGAGTTTCGTCACGGCGAGGTCGTGAGCTTCCAATTCGAATAGCTGAATCACTATCCACCCACCATCGAACTCTTGCGCCCTTTTCCGATATCCCGCGGCCACCGGGGGCAATGCAGACGGGACGAATTCCAGAAAAATGCCGTGTTCGAGCGCTTTGGCTGTGCCTTGGCCAAAGAGGCGAAGTGCCTCGGTGGCCAAATCCGATTCGCCCGAGGGTTGGATGAAGTCGACATCCTTGGTCGCTGAGGAAAACTCGTACTTCCAAATCAATGCCGAGCGACCGAGGTGGTACAGGGGAAGGCGAGCGCCTTGTCCGTCCGGAACAAGCGCCGCATCCAAGTCATTCAGAAATCGCACGATCCTGTCTTTCATTCGATCTCGCCTCTCTCACTTTTCGTAAGCGAATGCACTCGCAGGATAAAATCATCCATTTTGCCACTGTAATTTATGTTCCAACGTCGCCAAATCGGTGAAGTGACACCTTTTCCAGGTGAGCCTAAGTCATCAACTTCGGCTGGTTTCTTCACAACTTTGGCGATCAGTTCGAGCGGACGTTCGACTTCCGGAGTTACGGCTAGAATCCCTCTTCGTGCTATCGCGAGCGTCAAATCGCACAACCACGCCAAGCGCACTTTGGTTCTAGGATCGGACATGTCGCTGAAGGCCAATGCCAACCTGGGATTCAAGCGCTGCTTCGACAAGACATAAGGCATCGCTTCCATTACCCGAGCTTCCGGTCGATCTCCTTGCAGCGCCAAGGCAATCACCTCCTCGGGCAACCGAAATGCCCCGGGAACGGCCGCGTCCGACACGATCAAATCGCGTATTCCCAGTCGGTAGAGTTCGTGAGCGATCCCCTTCAATTTTGCTCCCTGCCGGTTCCTTCCCGTGACAAACTTCTGCAAAGACACATGCAACGCGTCGGCCAGACGAACTGCTTCGTCGAATTGAGGCATTATTTTTCCAGCTTCCATTTTTGCTATTTGAGGACGACTCACACCGGAGCGACCCGCCAACGCGTTCTGCGTCAATTTCTCGGAAATCCTTGCAGCTTTGATGTTTGCGCCGATTTCCGAAGCTTTGATCACTGTCATTTCGTCACTCCAAAATGTTCCAAACGGAACAAAATGTTCCAAACGGAACACCCTTGCATTCAACACGAAGTTGGCTGCGAAGGCAATCCCGGAGGTGCAAAGTCGCGGAAATACCCCCCAAACGCCGAGCGGCCCGTGGGAACGATCCCACGGGCCGCGGCGTTGTTGCTACTGAGCCAGCGATTAGTTCCCGCCGCCGGAAACGCCCCCGACTTGCGTTTGCAGTTGCTCTTCTTCGCTCGTGATGATGATCCGCGGCGTCACCATGATCATAATGTGCCGGGTGTCCCGACCGATGCCGGTGTTGCGGAACAACCGGTTCAAGTACGGGATCTGGCTGACCACGGGCGGCCCGAATTCATTGCGGCCTTCTTCGAGCGTCTTCAACCCGCCGAGCAGAACCGTACCGCCGTCCGGCACCGCCACCGTCGTTTGCACGGTGATGCTGGTGAAGGCCGGCTGCTGGAAGAACTGCGTGAACGGGATCGGTTGGCCCTGCGAGCCGCCTTCGAACACCGGCGTGATGAACGCCGTGACCGGGAACAGAGGCACCGTGGCGCTGGCGAGAGCCGAGAGCTGCGGGGCCAAGTTCATCCGCACGTACCGGCGGTCCGCGGAGACGACCGCTTGCACCGTCACGCTCACACCTTGTCCGCCACCGAGGCCGGCACCCTGCCCGATCGGCAGCGGCGTGTTCTGCGGGATGTACACGAACTGCCCGCCGACGTTGATGATTTGCAAGCCGAGCGTGAAGTACGCCAAGTCGCT
>JAYTBD010000903.1:0-2632 GCA_043737155.1 Fimbriiglobus sp.
ACAGGTCACCCACACATCCGCGAGGAAGTCCATCTCCAATTTGTTCGAGCCGTTGCCCTCGCAGGCTTCGCAACGACCGCCGGGCCGGTTGAAGCTGAAGCGGCCCGCGTCGTAGCCGCGCAGTTTCGCATCGCTCATCTTCGAATAGAGCAAGCGGATTTCGTCCCAGACCTTGATGTAAGTCGCCGGGTTCGACCGCGGTGTCCGCCCGATGGGCGATTGGTCGATGGTGATGACTTTGTCGACCTGATCGACCCCGTCGATTCGGGTATCGGGTTCGGGGTATCGGGTATCGGCAGGATCGGCTTCGGCATCCTCGCTATCGGCGCCGGATAGCTCGCGGTGGAGTCCACCGTGCAGCACGTCATTGATTAATGAGGACTTGCCCGAGCCGCTGACGCCGGTGACGACGACGAACGCGCCGAGGGGAATGTCCACGTCCACGTTCTTCAAATTGTTGTGCTTGGCCCCGACGATGCGGATCGCCTTGTCCGTGATCGCCCGGCGCTTCTTCGGGATCGGGATCGACTTGACCCCCGTGAGGTATTGCCCCGTGGGGCTGGCGGGGTTGGCGAGCACATCGCTCGGAATGCCCGCGGCGACGATCTCCCCGCCGCGGACGCCGGGGCCGGGGCCGAAATCGACGAGGTAATCGGCGGCGCGCATGGTGTCTTCGTCGTGCTCCACGACGAGGACGGTGTTGCCCATGTCACGGAGATGGAGGAGGCTGGCGAGCAAGCGCTCGTTGTCGCGCGGGTGCAATCCGATGCTCGGTTCGTCGAGGATGTACAGCACCCCGACGAGGCCGGAGCCTATCTGCCCCGCGAGGCGGATGCGCTGGGCTTCGCCGCCCGAAAGCGTGGGCGCGGCGCGATCCAAACTGAGGTAGTGCAGGCCGACGTTGAGCAGGAACCCGAGGCGGCTGCGGATCTCTTTCATCAATTCGCCCGCGATGAAGCGTTGCACATCGTTCAGCAGTTTCTCCATCGTCCCGAACCAAGGCACGAGGTCGCCGATGGGCATGTGGCCGACTTCGACGAGGGTCTTGTCGCCGACGCGCACGGCCCGCGCCTGCGGGTTGAGTCGCTCGCCGTGGCAAGCGGCGCAGTCGCGGACGCGCATGTATTTTTCGAGCTGCATCCGCCGCGGCCCGGCGGTCGCTTTTTTGAACTGCGAGATGAGTTGCGGGACAATCCCCTCCCATTTGCCGCTGTGTTTCCAGACTTTGCCGCCGCGCTGCTTCCATTCCCAAACGATGTGCCGGTCGCCGGAGCCTTGCAGCCAAAAGTGACGCTGCTCGGCCGACACTTCATTCCACGGGAGTTTCGGATCGAGACCGAGCGAGTTTGCCACGCCTTCGTAAATGTGCTTCTTCCACCGGCCCATTCCCTTGATCGCGCCGATCAGAGGGATGGCCCCGTCGTGCAAGCTCTTGGTCGGTTCCGCGATGAGCAGTTCGTCGGCGAAGCTGTGGACGCGACCGAGGCCATCGCAGGCGAGGCACATCCCCTGCGGGCTGTTGAAGCTGAACAATTGCGGCGTCGGCGGTTCGAAGCTGATGCCGCAGTGCGTGCAGGCGTAATGCGCGGAGAGCAGGATGTCATTGCTTCGGATTTCGGATTTCGGATTTCGGATTTCGGATTTGTCGACCGCTTCGATGGCGATGATCACATTTCCCTCGGCCAAGGCCAAAGCTTGTTCCACGGCCTCGGCCATCCGCGCGCGCTGGGCGCCGTCGGCCGATTTCAACTGCAATCGATCGACGACGATCTCGATGCTGTGCTTGATCTTCTTGTCGAGGCGGAGGTCGTCGCCCAAGCGGACGATCTCGCCGTCGACGCGGGCGCGGACGTAGCCGCGCTTCACCATGTCGGCGAAGAAATCCTCGAAGGCGCCCTTCTGCCCGCGCACCATCGGGGCAAGAATGCTGAACCGGGCTCCTTCGGGCAGCGCGGCGATGCGGCCCAAGATTTGTTCGCGCGTCTGCGCGGCGATCGGCCGGGCGCAGTTGGGGCAGTGGCCGAGTCCGACGCGGGCGTAAAGGACGCGCAGGTAATCCGAAACTTCCGTGACGGTGCCGACCGTGGAGCGCGGATTCCGCGCCGCGCTCTTCTGTTGGATGCTGATCGCCGGGGACAATCCGCCGATGTAATCGACGTCCGGTTTCGGGAGTTGACCGAGAAACTGCCGCGCGTAGTTGGAGAGGCTTTCGACGTAGCGGCGCTGTCCCTCGGCGTAGAGGGTATCGAAGGCGAGGGAGCTTTTGCCGGAGCCGCTGACGCCGGTGAAAACGATCAATTTGTTCCGGGGAAGTTCTAAGTTGACGCTGCGGAGATTGTGTTCGCGCGCCCCGCGGACCTGAATCGTCGGGTTATCCATAATGACCGGCGTGCCGCTCCGACAAAAGTAGCTTCGTTGGGTACAATTGAATAGTACACAAGCTCGGAAGTGAGGGAAGTGGGGAAGTCCCATTCACGGACAATTTCCGTTCTAAAGTAGTACTCTGTTTATTGTTAGCCCCCGACCGCGGTGTTGCGGATCGTTTCGCGCGATCCGGGAACTTTCGGGCCGGGGCCGCGTCTGTGAGTGTAGATCGCCGTGAATCCAGATGACCGACGCCTGATTGCGGAAG
>JAYTBD010000904.1:0-6516 GCA_043737155.1 Fimbriiglobus sp.
GGTGCCCTGCTTCGTTTCTCCCATACCAGGGCACCCACGAGGGGTGCCCCTACAAGAGACTCTCCGATGTCGCTCCCCCGCATCGCCGCACTGTTCGTCCTCGCCTTCTGGACCTCCGCGCAAGCCGCCGAGTGGAAGCCCGCTCCCAGTCCCCTGATGACTAAGTGGGGCAAGAAAGTCACGCCCGCCAACGCGTGGCAGGAATACCCGCGGCCGCAAATGGTCCGCAAGGACTGGCAGAACCTCAACGGACTGTGGGACTACGCGATCACCAAGAAGGACGCCCCCAAACCCGAGAAGTGGGACGGCGAAATCCTCGTGCCGTTCTGCGCCGAGTCGGCGCTGTCGGGCGTCGGCAAAGCCGTGTCGCCGGAGCAAAACCTTTGGTACCGGCGCACCGTGGAAGTGCCGGAGGGGTGGAAGGGCCGGCGGGTGCTGCTGCACTTCGGCGCCGTCGATTGGGAAGCCGTCGTCTCCGTCAACGGCAAGGAACTCGGCACCCACAAAGGCGGCTCCAATCCGTTCTCCTTCGACGTCACCGACGCGTTGAAGGCGGGCAAGAACGAATTGATCGTGAAGGTTTGGGATCCGACCGATACCGGCTCGCAACCGCGCGGCAAGCAAGTGCAGAAGCCCGGCGGCATCTGGTACACGGCGGTGACGGGCATCTGGCAGACGGTCTGGATGGAGCCTGTTCCGATGAAGTCGATCGTGCAGGTTCGCGCCGTCCCCGATATCGACACCGGCTCCGTCACCTTCCATATCGACACCCTTGGAACGGAGGACGGGGACGAAGTCCGCGTTGCCATCGGCGTCACGCCGGAGCACACCATCGACGGCCAAGCGAAACCCGGCGAGCCGATCCGGATCGCATTCAAAGACGCGTTGCACTGGACGCCGGACAAACCCGTTCTCTATCCGATCGGCGTCACCCTTAAAAAGATGGACAACCCCCTTTCGGAGATCGACGGGGTCGCGTCGTATGTCGCCATGCGGAAGATCTCGTCCGCGAAGGACGACAAAGGCATGCTGCGGATGATGCTCAACAACAAGCCCGTTTTCCAAATCGGGCCGCTCGATCAAGGTTGGTGGCCGGACGGATTGCTCACGCCGCCGTCGGATGCGGCCATGAAGTACGACCTCGAAGTCCTGAAGAAGCTCGGCTTCAACATGCTCCGCAAGCACATCAAGGTCGAGCCGGCGCGCTTCTACCGCCACTGCGACGAACTCGGCTTGCTCGTCTGGCAGGACATGCCGAGCGGGTTCCTCGACCCGAAGCAGTTCGTCCAGCCCAACTGGAAGGAGGACGCCGTTTTCGGCGCCGTGGAGAAAAAGCAGTTCCGCGCCGAGATGAAGGCGATGATCGACCACCTCCACGTCTTCCCGAGCATCGTCGTGTGGGTGCCCTTCAACGAGGGCTGGGGCCAGCACGACACCAACGAAATCCTGAAGTGGGTCAAGGAGTACGACCCGACGCGACTCGTCAACGGCCCGAGCGGGTGGACCGACCGCGGCTACGGCGACATGAAGGATATGCACAACTACCCCGGCCCCGGGATGTTCTCGGCGATGAAAGATCGCATCAGCGTCCTCGGCGAGTTCGGCGGGCTGGGATTGCCGCTAAAGGATCACCTCTGGAAGGACAAAGACAACTGGGGCTACCAGAACTTCAAAACGACCGAGGATCTCCGGTCGAACTACCACCGGCTGATGCTGCGGATGCACCCGCTGATCGGGAAAGGCTTGTCGGCCGCCGTGTATACGCAGACCACCGACGTCGAAGTCGAGGTCAACGGGCTGATGACCTACGACCGCGAGATCATCAAGTTCGACGTCGCCGAGACGGCCAAATGGCACAAAGCGCTGTTCGGTCCGCCGCCGGAGTACGTCGAGTTCGTACCGACCTCCAAAGAGAAAGCGAGCAAGTGGCGCTACACGGAGAAGGCACCCGCCGACGGGTGGATGAAGGCCGATTTCGACGACGCCGAGTGGACCAAAGCCGACGGCGGGTTCGGCACGAAGATCACGCCGAACGCGGTGGTCCGCACGGAGTGGAAGTCGCCGGACATTTGGACGCGGACGAAGTTCGAGTTGGTGGCGGGGCCCGAAAGCGAAGTGCTGCTGACGATCTTCTACGACGAGGATGCGGAGGTCTTCATCAACGAGGTGCTCGCGGCCAGCGTGAAGGGCTTCACGACCGACTTCGTCGAAGTGCCGATCTCCGCTGAGGCGCGGAAGTCTCTCAAAGCCGGTGTGAACACGATGGCGATCCACTGCCGGCAGACCGGCGGCGGTCAGTTCATCGACGCCGGGCTGATCCGCGTGGTGCCGGGGAAGTAGGCCGATGATCCCGCCCGACAACCAAGTGCTGACGGCGATGCTCGCACCGGCGCTTTTCATGACCGCGACGGGGTCGCTGTTGCTGACCGCCAACCAGCGGCTCGCCCGGGTCGTGGATCGCCTCCGCGTTCTCACGGATCAATGCGATCACCTCGTCCGCGGCCTCGGCGGCTTCGATCATCCCGCCGAGCGGTTGCACCATGTCCGGGGGATGATCCGGCTCCAGCAACGGCGTGGGAACATCATCCTCACCGCGATCACACTGCTCTACGGCGCGTTCGGTCTGTTCGTCGGATCGAGCCTCGGGATCGCCGTCGATTCTCTGACCGAGTACGCGCTCATGGCCGTGCCGGTCACGTTGGCCGTGGTCGGAGTCATCTGTCTGCTACTGGCGTCCTTGGCGATGTTCCGCGAAGCCCGTTTGGGCGTGCGGGCGCTCAATCGCGACGTCGACTTTTACACCGGATTGACCACCGTCGCGGAGTGAATCGCGTTCCCGGCCCCGGCTGTGCTTCCCGGCCCTTCCCCCGGTCGTAGAACATCTGGACAGCGCCCGCCGTTCTCCGGAAGCACTCCCCATGGCCCCCGCCGCCCAGCATTTCCTGCCGCACACCCGCGTCCCGAGCTTGTTGCTCCCCAACAGCGCGGCCGCGAACCGACACGTGGCGCGCGAGATCGACAAGCTCATCCGCGCCCGCAATGCGGCCGGCAAGCCGACGGTGCTCGGGCTGGCCACGGGGTCGACCCCCGTCGGCCTGTACCGCGAATTGATCCGGATGCACACCGAGGAGAAACTCGATTTCTCCAAGGTCGTCACCTTCAACTTGGACGAGTACTTGCCGCTGCCGAAGGAGGATCCGCACTCCTACTTCCGCTGGATGCACGAGACGTTCTTCAACCACGTGAACATCAAGTGGGAGAACATCCACATCCCCGACGGCACCCTCAAAACGGACGAGATCGAGGCGTTCTGCATCGAGTACGAGCGCAAGATCCGCGCGGCCGGGGGCATCGACATCCAAATCCTCGGCATCGGCCGGACGGGGCACATCGGCTTCAACGAACCGGGCAGCCCGAAGAACAGCCGGACGCGGATGATCACGCTCGACAGCATCACGCGCCGCGATGCGGCCGCCGGATTCTTCGGCGAGGAGAACGTGCCGAATCAGGCCATCACGATGGGCGTGGCGAGCATCCTGGACGCGCGCCGGGTGTTCCTCATGGCCTTCGGCGAGCACAAGGCCCACTGCGTGACCAGGGCGATCGAGTTCCCGCCGTCGGAGGCGGTCTCGGCGAGCTTCCTCCAAGAGCATCCGGACGCGCTCTTCCTGCTCGACCCGGCGGCCGCCGCGGAAACGACGGCGATCAAGCGGCCGTGGGAAGTCGGTCCCGTGGAATGGACGCCGGAACGGGTCCGCCAAGCCGTGGTGTGGCTCAGCTTGACGGTGAAGAAGGGGCTGCAGAAACTCAACGACAACGACTTCCGCGAGCATCACCTGTACGAACTCCTGCGCGAGCAAGGCCCGGCCGAACGGATCGGCGAAGCGGTGTTCCACGACCGGTTGGAAACGATCCAGCCGTTCCCCGCCGGCCGCCTGGCGGAGCGGAGGTCGGCGAACCCGAAGTCCGAAATCCGAAATCCGAAGTGCGTGCTGATCTTCAGCCCGCACCCGGACGACGACGTGATCTCGATGGGCGGCACGATCATCCGCCTCGTCGAGCAGGGGCATAAAGTCCACGTGGCGTACATGACCAGCGGGAACATCGCGGTGTTCGACCACGACGCCCGCCGGTTCATCGACTTCGTGGACGAGTTCCTGAGCGCCTTCGGCGACGCCGCGGAGAAGTCGAGCGCGGGGACCATCAAGGACCGCGTGAATCAATTTCTGGACAGCAAGACACCGGGCCAACCCGACACGCCGGAACTGCTGCAGGTGAAGGGGCAAATCCGGGCGACCGAAGCCCGCGCGGCCGCGCTCGCCTGCGGCATCCCGCCGGGTCAGCTCGAGTTCATGAACCTGCGCTTCTACCGGACGGGGACCATCACGAAGAATCCGATCCAGCCGGAGGACGTGGCCGACATCATCGAGTTGTTCGGCCGGTTGAAGCCCGATCAGATTTACGTGGCGGGAGAACTGAGCGACCCGCACGGTACGCACCGACTGTGCGCCGAGGCGATCTTCGAAGCGGTGCGGCAGGTGCGGGCCAAGGATCACCACTTCGACGTGTGGCTGTACAAAGGGGCATGGGAAGAGTGGGAGCCGCACGAGATCGAGATGGCGGTCCCGCTCAGCCCGGACGTGATCGAGCGCAAGAAGCAGGCGATTTTCCGTCACCAATCGCAGAAGGACAAAGCGATGTTCCCCGGCGGCGCCGACCGCCGCGAGTTTTGGCAGCGCGCCGAGGACCGCAACATCGGCACGGCGAAGACATACGATTTGCTGGGGCTGCCGGAGTATTACGCGCTGGAGGCGTTCGTGAAATGGGATGAGTGATGGAATATGTAAAGTGACAAAGAGAGTATCATCTCTCCCCACATGATCAAAAGCTGAGGAATTTCGATGCGCGTTTCGCTTCCGCTTTCCATTATTTTGTTGTGTTCTATGGCCGCTGTTGGGACCGCCAAGGACAAGCCACCGGATCTCCCCGTGATTTCTGTCGCTCAGAAACACGCCTGTTACGTCACAGCCGTAGCGTGCTCGAAAGACGGCAAACTGGCCACTTCATCCGACATGAAGGGAAACGTTTTGTTGTGGGAAGTGGGAACTGAGCTCAAAAAGAAAGGTGAGTTCCGCGCCACGAATGGCCCCGGTGTCGAGAAGTGGGTCCAGTCTGTGGCTCTTTCGCCGGATGGAAAACACCTTGCTGCAGGCAGCGATGACAAAAACAGTCTGGTTGTGGGATACCGATTCCGGCAAGCTAGCGCGGCGAATCAGGGGGCACAAAGAAAGCGTGAACAACGTGTTCTTCCTCCCAGATGGGAAGCAAGGGGTTTCAATAGATCTTTTCGGAAATTGCCTTACATGGGATCTCAAATGAGATACCGAACCAAGGAGTCAAAAGACAGGATCTCGCAAGGTCACGGCACTTTCTCCCGATGGAAAATCTCTGTGCTACTCGGATGGAAACGATACGGTTCTTGTTGACTTGGGCGACGGCAGGAAACTTTCCAAAATTGGAACTTATTCCCTTGGCTTGGCATTCACGCCCGATGGCAAGAAAGTCGTCAAAGGAAGTGGTTCGACCCCCGGTACGGTGCAACTGTGGGACTCAAAAACAGATGAACAAATATGGTCGTCCAAAGGACATGGCAACGAAATCAAACGAGTTCTCGTCACACCCGATGGCAAACGGATTCTTTCCATGGACGGTGTACGACTCCACATTTGGGATTCGAAAAACGGAAATGAAATCGGACGGTACCAAATCGGTGGCAAGTCGAACGCGACGTGCATCGCCTGTGCTCCTGATGGCAAGTCGGTAATCATCGGCGACCGAGAGGGTGGCCTTACGCTGCATCGGATGCCGAAGGATAATGCCCGCATGTTCGGCTTCTTCCAAAATCGCCGCCGTCAGAAACTCCTCGCCGAGCCGTTCCCCGATTGGTGGGACGCGATCCTGCATCGCAATGTCGCACACGACGCGATCCTCTCGCCGGGCGAGCGGGACAAACTCCGCGATACGCTGCGAGTGATCGTCGCCGAGAAGACGTGGGAAGGCCGCGGCGGCTTGCACATGACCGACGAGATCAAGATCACCGTCGCGGCCGGGATCGCGCTGATCCTCCTCGGGCTCGAGCACGATTATTTTTCGCGCGTCGATTCCATCCTCGTCTACCCCGGCGCGTTTCAAACGCCGAACGAAGAGGACGATTGGGAAGACGATTTCATCTCCGAGCGGGTCATCGAAGGGCAGGCCGTTTACCGCGGGCCCGTGATCTTGGGTTGGAAGCAGGTTCTCGACGAAAGCCGCGATCCGTCGATGGGCGCCAACGTGGTCATCCACGAGTTCGCCCACCAGCTCGATTTCTTAGACGGCTCCATAGACGGCACTCCGCCGTTGCCTTCGAGCGCTGACGAGGAACGCTGGAAGCGGGTGATGACCGCAGCCTACCGGGAACATTTGGAGCAATTGAAACGCCGCGGCGAGACCTACTTCACGGAGCACGCCGGGGAG
>JAYTBD010000905.1:0-2629 GCA_043737155.1 Fimbriiglobus sp.
GGTTGCGTGAGCGCCCGGAGCTGCAATTGAAACTCCGGGTGCTCACGCAACCCGGCTCACCACTTCATGATTCGGAGCGCGTGGAGTGCCGGAAGAGAAAATGTCTTGATGCCGCAAGTCCGCGCGGCGTTCCATCACCGACCGCGTGATGGAACGAGTCCGAGAATTCACCGCGCTTCAGTCCACCGCTTCGACCGTGACCCGCAGGGGTTCGGCTCCCTTGGCCCGTTGCGCCGGATCGGCGCCGCAGGAAATCATTTGATCGGCCTTGAATTCGGCGACTTCCAGAGAGCCGGTCCAAACCACACTGCACCCCGTCTCGTGCGCGTCCAACATCAAGTCGTAGCACTTTTCGACGGTATATCCGAAGACTTTTTGCAGGACGAGGATGACCCAGTCCATGCCGGTGATGTCGTCGTTGTGCAGGATCACGGCGTAAGGCGGTTGCCGACGAGTTTCGGCGAAGGTATCGGTGTCGAGTTCGGGCAAAACGGCGGGCGCGGCCATGGTGCCTCCGGCGGTCGGGTTGAGATCGGGCGCGTTCGTTGGAATCGCATTCTACCACCGGCGTCCATTTCTTAGAACAGGCGTGTGGAATCCCGGGCGCACCTGTGGATTGTGGTATCTGCCTGTCTTTCTGGCTGATCGGCTGATTGCTGTTATCTGATCGCTGACAACTGTCCCATTCAAAACCTTTTGAAACGAGACAGTACTCAGCTGTCAGCGGTCAGATATCAGCAAGACGATGCCGACACGAGTTTTGGAGAGTGCCAAAATCTAGATGCACACCCTGGAATTTCTTCCCCCTTATTCGGAGGCGACCGATGACGATTCGCAAACGCGGGCTGGCCCACGGGGCCGCACTCGCCGGCTTAGCTCTCGCCGTGGTATTACTGAGCGAGCCGACACCCGCCGCGGACGAGCCGGCGCAGATTCCGACGAAAGCGGCGCTGACGACCGATTTGGCCTTGGTGCCGGGCAACGCCGCCGGGTTTGTCCACGTCGAAGTGGCGAAGGTCTGGAAGACCGACGCCATGGCCGAAATGCGTAAGATCGTCGAACGCGCCGGGCCGAAAGCGCTGGCGGCGCTCGACGCCGACTACAAACCGAAGCCGTCCACGCTCGACCGCGTGACGCTCGTGATGCTGTCGGTGAAAACGCCCCGGGTCGAAGACGTAAAGATTGTGACGATCCTCGCCTTCAACGAAGCTTTCGTCTCGGACGACATCCGCAAGCTCTACATGCCGAAAGCCGAATCGAAGAAGGTGGGTGGCAAAGAATATTACTCCGACGAGCTTTACGGGGTCAGCTTGCACTTCGCCGACGAACGCACGATCGTTTTCGGCGACGCCGAGACGCTCCCGGCGTTTTTAAAGATCGCCGGTCACCCCACGGGACCGCTGCGCGACGCCGTGGTCGCGAACCACGGCAAACCGATGATCGCGTGCGTGAACCTGAAAGAAATCGCTTTCCTATCCGAGTTCGAAGGGCAAGTGCCGCCGGAAATCAAACCGCTGTTGAAGGCCGAGCGGCTGACCCTGACGGCCGACATGGGCAAGCGGGTGACACTCCACGCGAACGTGACCTTCGCGAACCAACCGGACGCGAAAGCGGGCGATGACGCTTTGCGCAAAGCGGCGGACTTGGCGCGTGTTCAACTCAAAGAACCGCGGGACGAGTTGGAGCGGCAACTCTTCGGCAAGAAACCGCGCGAGGGCAAACAACTCGACGATTTGAGCAAAGCCGTCATCGCGCTCGGAGGCTTGGGAGCTCTGAATTCGCTCGACGAAATTTTAGCCGGGTTGCCATTAAAACGGGACGGCGCGAACATCGGCGCGTCGTTCTCCCTCCCCGAATGGGCGACCCAATACATCGGCACACTGATGGTCTCGGCGGGCGTCGCGCTACCCGGGCTTCAGAAAATCCGCAATTCCGCCGCGATCCAACAGAGCCAAAACAACCTGAAGCAAATCGGGCTCGCCATGCACAACTACCACGACACCCACGGCATGTTCCCCCCCGCCGCGATCTGCGACAAGAAAGGGAAGAAGCTGCTGAGCTGGCGCGTGGCGATCCTGCCGTATCTCGAGCAGGATGCTCTATACCGGCAATTCAAACTCGACGAGCCTTGGGACAGTGAGACCAACAAGAAGGCGAGCCAACTGCTCGTGAAGGTCTACATGGATCCGAGGATGCCGAACAACACGGGCAACACGCACTACAAGCTATTCGTCGGCAAGGAGACGCCGTTCGATTGGCTGCAGAGCAAGAAGATCAGCGACATCACGGACGGCACGTCGAACACGATTATGGTCGCCGCCGCCGGCGACGCCGTGCCGTGGGCGAAGCCGGACGATTTCGAATTCGACTCCGAGAAGGCGCTGCCCGACTTGACCAAACCCTTCCCGCAGTTGCTCGCGGCTTTCTGCGATGGCTCGGTCCGCACGATCAATCCGTTGATGAAAGACTTCGACAAGATCATGAAGATCATCATCGGAGCCAGCGACGGGATGGTGACGCCGGATTTTTAATGAGCGGGGTATGGGAAGACTTCATTCCCATACCCCACCCCCCACACCCTATACCCTATTTTTCGACGTTGAAATCCACTTCGACCGAATCGCCGCGC
>JAYTBD010000906.1:0-14712 GCA_043737155.1 Fimbriiglobus sp.
AGCGCCAACCCGATGCGACGATCCTGACGCGCGACTACCCCGTCGATCGCCAGAAGTGGTTCGCGGAATCGGCGGCGTCCGCCATCGGCTTCGACTTCAACGCCGGTCGGCTCGATGTCACCCCGCACCCGTTCTGCTCGACCATCGGCCCCGGCGATTGCCGGATCACGACGCGGTACAACCCGAAGTTTTTCAACGAGGCCTTCTTTGGCGTCCTCCACGAAGCGGGCCACGGGTTGTACGAACAGAACCTCCCGGCCGAACACTTCGGCACGCCGCTGGGTAGCTACTGCAGCCTCGGGGTCCACGAGAGCCAATCGCGCTTCTGGGAGAATCAGATCGGCCGGTCGCGCCCGTTCTGGCAGTGCTTCTTGCCGCGGATGAAGCAAGCTTTCCCCGGCACCCTCGACAATGTCTCGCTCGACGCGTTCGAGTTCGCCGTGAACGCGGTCAAGCCCTCGCTCATCCGCGTTGAAGCGGATGAGGCGACTTACAACTTGCACATCGCCGTGCGCTTCGAGTTGGAACTGGCGCTGATCACCGGCGACTTGCAAGCGGCCGAGTTGGCCGCGGCGTGGAACGAGAAGTACAAGGCCTACCTCGGCATCGCGCCGACCACGGACGCCGACGGCTGTTTGCAGGACGTCCACTGGAGCTTCGGCGGCATCGGCTATTTCCCGACGTACACCCTCGGCAACCTGCTCGCGGCGCAGTTGCAAAAAGCGATGCCCGACTCGGACGACGCGGTCCACGCCGGCGATTTCTCCGGCCTCAAATCTTGGCTGACGGCGAATATCCACACCCACGGCCGCCGCTACCGAGCGCCGGAACTCTGCGCCCGTGCCACGGGACAACCCCTATCGCCGAAAGCGTTCGTGGACTATTTGAGGGAGAAATACAGCCGGTTATACGGCGTCTGAAGAGAAGAATTTTCACCACAGAACCACAGAGGACACAGAGAAGAAAGAATCAAGATCTTGTAGGCAGGATGAAGAGGATGCTCAGGATTAAATCCGATCCTGTCAATCCTCTTCATCCTGTCCAAATTCATTTCGCTTTTCTCTGTGTCCTCTGTGCCTCTGTGGTGAAAATTCTTCGCTCCTTCCCCACCGCTCCAATCGCGTGCTAGGCTTGCGACGCTCGAAAGTCCCACCGTAGGAAGCGCATCCGATGAATTCCGTCACCCCGGCCCCCCGATTGACCCCGACCACGGGGACCGGGGACACCATCCGCGCCGGCGGGGAAGACACTCGCTCAATTTCTCATCTCCAGCGCGAGATCGCCGAGCACCTCGCCGGGCCCAACGGCGACGAGAACCCGGAGCCGGTGGCGCCGCCGCAGACCGGCGACCACGTCGGTTCCTACGTGCTCCAAAAACTGCTCGGCAGCGGCTCGTCCTGTTTCGTGTTCCGCGGCTGGGACGAATCGCGGCGCTTGTCGGTCGCGCTCAAGATCATCAATTGGGAGAACGTTTTCGACCGCGCCGCGGCCCTCCGTCAGATGCGCGTCGAAGCCGTGACCCTGTCCCGCGTCAAGCATCCGAAGGTCGTCCGGTTTTACGATTTCGGCTTCGACCCGCGCTGGCCCTATCTCGTCACCGAGTTCATCGACGGACAACCCCTCGGCGAACTGATCCGCTCCGGCGGATCGCTGCCGCTGGAATGGTCGATCTACATCATTTCGCAAGTTGCGGACGCGCTCGGCGCCGTTTGGCAGGCGGGTTTGGTCCACCGCGACATCAAGCCAGACAACGTGCTCGTCGGCCCGAACGGCAGCGCGAAACTCATCGACTTCGGTCTGGCGAAAGCGACCTCGCTGCAAGCGCTCGCGGGTCAGACGGGCCCCGAACTCGCCGGCACCGCGAGCTACTTGGCGCCGGAGCAGGCCATCGACGCGTCGGTCGTCGATCTCCGCGCCGACATTTATGCGCTCGGCATCACCTTCTACGAAGCGCTGACGGGCAAACTGCCGTTCGTCGGGAAGAATCGCATCCAGATGATCTTTCACCATCTGAACACGGTGCCGACGGCGCCGAATCAGGTGAACCCGAAGATCCCGGCGCTGGTCAGCGACCTGTGTATGTGGATGCTGGCGAAGAACCCCCACGAGCGCCCGCAAGACTACGACGAGTTGCGCACCGCATTCGACGCGGTGGTGGGCGGTTGAACTTGAATTTGTTCGATCCGCCATCGGCGATCAAGGCGAGTTGTCGCTCGTGACCCTCAACTTCGAGTTGGCCTTGAGTTCCGCAACGCCGGCTTTGGTGATCTTCGTCTTCGCGATGTCGAGTAACTTCAACGAAACGAGCTTTTTCAACTGCGGGATGCCTGCATCCGTCACGCCCGTTTCATCCACGTCCAGATTTTCCAATTTCGGCAGTTTCGCCAAGTGCGCAAGAGTCGCGTCGGTGATCGCCGTTTGGCGCAACTCGAGTGTTGCCAGTTCGGGAAATGCGGGAATCGAGGCCATCCCGGCGTCTGATGCTTTGCCCATGCTCAACGAGAGGAAGCGCAGTTTCGTCAGCCCGGCGAGGTGCTTGAGCCCGGAACCGGTGATGGGCGTCGCCCGACACCAGAGCCGCGTCAGTTCCTTCATACCGGCGAGCGCGATCAAGCCGTCGTCGGTGACCAAGCTCGCGCCGAGTTCCAAAGTCCGGAGGTTGGTCAGCCCCTTGATGTCCGCGAGCGTTTCATCGGTCCATTCGACCCGATCGGTCCGCTCGAGTTCCTCGAGCGAGGTCAGTGCTCCGAGGTGCTTGGTGAAGTTGCCGAGCGGTTCGCCAGCGAGAAAACCCTTTGTGATGTAGGAGAGCTTCTTCAGTTTCTTGAGCGCGGCGAGTTTGGAGTACCCTAGCGACGGCGCCAGCAGATGCAGCTTCAGGTTTTCCAATTCCGACATCCCGGCGATGGCATCGAAGAGTTCAATCGTCGGGGGGCCCGCGAGATGGTCGTAGCCGACGTCGAGTTCGAGCGTCCGCAATTTCGTCAGCGCCTTCAACTTGGCGACCCCGGCATCGGTCGATTGGCTGGCAACGATCTTCAGGGTGAGTGATTCGAGATTCGTTAGCCCCGCGAGCGCGGCGTAGTCCGCGTCGATGGCCCAAGTCGGGGAGCCGGGATACACGTCCCAGCCGAGGTCGAACCGCCTTAATTCTTTCAGGCCACTGATCGTGGCGTAGCTGGCGCGCGTCACGCCGGGTGTCGTCCCCGAGAGTTGGAAGGATTTCAACTTCTGCAGCGGTGCCAGAGCTTTGAGATCCGCGTCGTCCAGTCCCGCGCCGCCCAGTTCGAGGAATTCGAGCCACGGCATTTTCGCCGCTTCCGCGATCACCTTTTTGGCGTTGGCTTTGTCCGTGAGACGCAACCCGATCACGCTGCGATTCTCAGTGATGTGCTTCATCCACTCCGAGGTCGCCGGGGTGCCTTGCCAGCCGCCGACATCGACGATGACGGGGGTACCGGTCTCCGCGAGCACTTTCGAAAGCTTCGCGAAGTCCGCTTCAGTTTTCTTTTCGAAGCGCGAGCGCACGATCGGGGCCATCACGATCCGCGGCTTCTCGTCTTCGCGCAGATCGTTGACGTACCACTCCATCGGTTTGAGAATGGCCGCGAGCTTGTCCGCGTCGTTGGTAACAGGCGACACCGGAAGGGTCAGTGCGGAAGGCGTCGGTGGCGTTTCCACCGTCGGCGGAGCGACCCCTTGGCCGCACCCAACGAGCAGCAGAAGGATCAGGCAGTGACTTCGGTTCATCGTCGGCTCCGTGTTCAGTGGTCGTGCGCTCTGCCCCATCTACATTATCCTGAATCCCGAGCTTGAACGAGGTGCACCATGCGGACGATTTCCTGTCTCCTGTTGATCGTAAGCCTGAGTGTCGGCTGTGCCACGAAAGAGACAGCCACCCCCGCCACGGGTGCCGCGCCGGTGGCACCGCCCAGCATCGAAGGCGAGTACGTCATTATCGGAGGCGAGTTCATGGGCAAGGCGCAGACCGCCGAGGAACTGGCGAAAGACACCAAAGATGACCTGAGTTTCAAAATCACAAAGGATACCATCGAGGTGAAGTCGGGCGGTAAGGCAGAACAACTCAAGTACACCATCGACCCGTCCAAGTCCCCGGGGGAGATCGACATCGTGATGCCGCAAAAAGGCAAGAAAGACGAGATTTCCTACGGCATCTACAAGCTGGAGGGTGATCAGCTCACGTTCTTCGTCATGGGCGCACGAGAAGCGAAAAACCGGCCCAAGGAATTCAAAACACAAAAGTTCGACAAGGCAAAGCCCGACCAAGACTTGGGTTTTTTCATTGTCGCCAAGAAGAAGTGATCTCGAATCGTCGGGTGAGGCGTCGGAGGAGTTGCACTTCGAACGACTCCTCCGGCGAACGATGCAGTAATCAGCGTCGACCCTACCCCATCGTCCGGCCGAATAGCCCCGCCATCGCTTTCAGCTTCGCTAGCATCGCATCCAGTGTCGGGAAGTCGATTGTCTGCGCGCCGTCAAGGTCCGGAATCGGGTCTCGGAGGCCGCCCCGCGCCCTAAGACTAACACCCCTCTCCTCCCCGAGGTCGGTGCCGTGGCTTTGGTCGTGCAAAAGTTCGGCGGCTCCAGCGTCAAGGATGCCCTCCGCGTCAAGGAGGCCGCGCGCAAGGCCGTTCGCGCCAAGGCCGATGGCAAAGCCGTCATCGTCGTCGTCAGCGCGCAGGGTAGCACCACCGACGACCTCATCGCCAAGGCCGCGGAGATCACGTCGACGCCGAGCGCCCGCGAGATGGATATGCTCCTCGCCACCGGCGAGCAGATCAGCGTCGCCCTCACCGCCTTGGCCATTCAAGATCTCGGCGCGGACGCGATCAGCTTCACCGGGCAGCAGATCGGCATCGTCACCGACAGTACCCACCGCAAAGCGCGCATCAAGTCGATCGACACCCGGCGGATCAGCGACGCGCTGGATGCCGGGCAGATCGTTGTCGTCGCGGGGTTCCAAGGGATCGACGAACAGGGCGACATTTCGACCCTCGGCCGGGGCGGGTCGGACACCACCGCCGTGGCACTGGCCGCCGCGATGAAACAGGCCGGGTACGATGTGGAATGCGAGATCTACACCGACGTGGACGGCGTCTACACGACCGACCCGCGCGTCGTGCCCGATGCGCGCAAGATGGATGCCATCAGCTACGACGAGATGCTCGAAATGGCTAGCATGGGCGCCGGCGTCATGCACTCGCGCAGCATCGAGTTCGCCAAGAAGTTCGACGTGCCGCTGATGGTGCGCAACGCCCAGTCGGACGCCATCGGCACGTGGATTCTGCCCGAAGCCCCGTGGATGGCGGAGATCCCCGTGTGCGGGGTGGCGCTCGCCACCGACGAGGCCCGCATCGTGCTCGAAGGGGTGCCGGACGAACCGGGCGTGAGCCGGAAGATTTTCGCGGCGCTCGCCGCGGCCAACATCGCAGTCGACATGATCGGCCAGAGCGTCGGGCACCGGGGCAAGGCGACCATCGGGTTCACCGTGCTGACGACGGAACTCGAGCGCACCAAGAAGACCCTCGCCCCGCTGGTGACCGAACTCGGCGCCGAGCTGCGCGAGACGGTGCAAGTGAGCAAGGTTTCGGTGGTCGGCGCCGGGATGCGACACGTCAGCGGCGTCGCCGAGAAGATGTTCGACGCCCTCGCGGCCGAGGGGGTGAACCTCAAGATGATCACGACGGGCGACATCAAAATCAGCGTGCTGATCGAAGAAGACGCCAGCCCGGCCGAGGTCGAAGCGGTGATGGGCGAAGCGGCCAAGGAGAAGATCAAGAAGGCCCACGAGGACGCCCGCCGGGCCATCCGCGGTCGCAAGGCGCTGCGTGCGGTTCACGCCGCATTCGCGCTGTCGCGCCGGCGCAAGGGGGCGGGGCTGCCGACCGATTCCGCGAGCGATTCTTTGTTCCGCGCCAAACCGGCGCCGTTCGTCGTCACCGGCGAGAAGGACCGCGAGGCGGCCGTGGCACGGCTCGATGGGATGGAAGACGTCCTCGTCAGCGGCGTCCACTTGAACCTCGACCAGAGCCGGCTGACCGTGTTCGATTTGCCCGACCGGCCCGGCGTCTGCGCGAAGGTGTTCAACGTCATCGCCGGCAGTGGGATCTCGGTCGATACCATCGTGCAGAACATCACGGGGCCGGGGCGGGCGGAGTTGTCGTTCACGGTGCCGCGCGACGATTTGCAGAAGGCGATCCAATTGACCGAAGGACTTCTCAAGCCGCTCGACGCGAAGTGCCGGGTCGGCGGCGAAGCGGATATCGCGGTGCTCTACGTGTTCGGAGTGGGCATGCGCACGCACACCGGCGTCGCGCGGACGATGTTCGCGGCGCTGGCGGAGCTGGGCATCAACATCGGCATGATCAATACGAGTGAAGTCTGCATCGGCGTGGTGATCGACAAAGCGCGCGGCGAAGAAGCGCTGGCGGGATTGAAAGCGGCGTTCAAGGTATGATCACAGGGGCCGGGCATCGATTTTTCCTTCACCGGAGACCGATCATGGTTCGCTCTTGGATCATTGCAATCCTCGCCCTTCCGACGCTGGGGGTGTCGTTGGCCGCACCGGTGCCCAAAGCGGCGCCGAAGCCGACCGGCATCCTCGTGCTCGACGATTGCGATGAAGTTTACAAAGGCAAGGCGGAATACCGGGACAACCTGACGCTACTCGATTCGGGTGCGAAGCAGACATTCCGCATTTCGGGCTTCAACAACTGCCAATCGGTCGGCAGCACCCGGATGATTGCCGGCGATGCCACCCGCGATTGCGTTTGGGTGATCGAGAACGTGGCGCAGCGCATCCGCCGCTTCGACCGCGCGGGCAAAGTGACACTCACCATCGAAGAAGCGTATGGCTCGGCCATCGCCGTCGATCCGGAGACCGGGCATCTCTGGGCGCTCCTCGGCGACGGTAGAATCGTGAACACAAAGGTGGCGGTGTACGACGGGAAGGGGAAGGTGGTGACGACGCACGACATTTCGGGGGCGGACATCGTCTACGATCGCAAAGCCAAAGCCTTCTGGATCGCGGACAAGAATTTGAAAAAGGTCAATGCTGCGAAAGGGAAGGTTCTGTTCTCGACGGAGATCTCCACCTGGGGTGCGGCGACTGTCGATGTCGATCCGAGCAGCGGAGTCGCTTGGGTAGCGGTTCGGCGGCACCCGCAGGTTGTCAACAGTTCCAATCGGCTTCTGAAGTTCGACGCCGATGGCAAAGAGTTGGTATCGATCGATTTGGAAGACAAAATCCCATTCCGGGTATCCGTCGATCCGAAAGACGGGAGCGTCTGGCTGGCACGCCTCCGGAAATCGGTCCTGCACTATTCCGGCGACGGTAAATTGAATGCGGAACACGATGTCGAAGCGCTCGCGGTCCAAGTCGATCCCGCCGGCGGCGATGCTTGGGTAGTCACACCGCTGGAAACCCAAAGGATGACTCCCAAAGGCAAAGTGACCGCGAAGCTCGCCCACGACGGCAGAACAAGGCAGGCTTGGATTGCCACTTTGGAGTAACATCGCAGGTCGCTCCCGCAATTCCTCCCGGATAACATCACAACCCATCCGCCGGATTGTTAAGGCAAGTAACCGTGCGCGACCGGTTGCATCTCACATCACCTCCAAGTTGTCCGTCTCCGAAGCGAACCGCGCGGCCTCCATCACTTCCACCGTGTCGCTGAGCGCATTCGCCTGACCCAACACGCTCAGCGATAAACAGAGGTATGTGGCGAACGTGATGACGGCGTGGGCGCCGAGGCCGAGGACCAGGATGAACGCCTCGTCGGCCCGCGCCCAGTCGAAGGCGATCGCCGCCACGAGCCGGGCCGCGCCCGCCAGCAGCGTCACGTAGAAAATGCGGCCGATGGCCTTGTACGAGCGGTAGCCGAGTTCCGTTGCTTTGCCGTCCTCGGCGTAATTCTGCGCGATCACGCCGACGAGTACCAAGCGGGTGAACTCGAAGACGGCCGCGAAGATACCGAAGTACGAAACGGGGTGGCGCCAGAAGAGCCGCGTCGGCTGCTCCGAAAGCAGAGGCAAATCGGTGACCATGCCGAAGAGGTCGAAGACGGGTTGGATCTGCACCCAAAGTGGATCGCTGGCGTTGACCTCGAACTCGCGGGTGGCCAAGCCGATCATCGCCCGCGCCGCCTGCATAATGACGAAGAAGACGTGCAGCAAGCAAACGGCGCAGCCGATGTAACCGAGGTAGCGCGCCCGTTTGGTGCCGATGGACACCGAGACCATGCCGTAGCCCGTGAGGCCCGACGCCAGCACCGACAAGATGACGCCCAAGGGCAGCGCGGCGAACACCGTGGCCCCGAGGATCGCCCCGACGCCGATGGAACCGCGGCCCTGCAAGGACGACACCACTTCGAACAACACGCTCGTCATGAACGCGAGCAGCACCGTCAGCACGATTGCCAAGGCGACCATTTGGCACCGGGCCGCCCACGTGAACATGATCACCGCGCGCCGCGAGTGGACCATCAGATCCTGCAGCCGCTCGAACTTCTCGAGCTTGATTTCGTCCCGCTCCTCCATCTCTTCGACGGCGGCGGTCACCTTCTGGCGATGCTCGGCCTTCGCCAAATCTTCCGCCTCTACCTTCTCGGCGGCTTCATCGACCAGCACGGCTTTCTTCGTCACCTTCTTCGCGAGTTGATTCTTCGCGGCCGGCTTCGACCTCGGCTTGGCGAAGGGCAACGGCAGCGGAATCGCGGGCGGAGGCGGGGCGGGCGCGCTGACGCCCAGCACCGATTTGCACTGCGGGCAGCGGACCGTCGTGGCCGACGCCGGGACGCGGAGCATGGTCTGGCACGTCGGGCAGGTGATCACGTCCGACATTTCCGACCTCCGGGGAACCGAAGCGCGCCGTCGTGCGGATACGGACTCTTAACACGGTTTTCGCCCGGACTCAACTCCGCCGGCTCCGAATCCGCCGAAGAGTCGGAGTTTTGATGCCCCGTCGCAATAGGCGTCGGAATACCCGATCCAATTGGGTAAAAGGTAGCGATTCTCCGACCCTTCGGATAACCGCGCCCTACTTTCCATCAACTCGAACTACCCGCCGCACATCTGGTCACCACAGCCATGGAACAACTCTCTCCCCAATTGATGAACCGGCTCGTCTTCGCCGTCATCATGCACGGCCTCAACGAAGCCCAGACCAATCTCGCCCTCACGGTGCTGACCGACGCGCTGCTGAACCCGAACGGGCAGATCCGCGAACTCGCGGTGGTCGCCCTCGCCGATCTGCCGGTGCCCCCGGCCAAGCGCGTCCCGCCGTTGACGCAAGCCCTCCTCGACGACAACAGCAAAGTCCGGCGCCGCGCGGCCCGCGCCCTCGGCGATCAAGGGATGGCTTCCCTGCCCGCTCTGCAGCAACTCATGCTCGGACTCCGGGATTTGGATCCGAGCGTCCGCCGCGATTGCGCCGGGGCCATCGGTCGCCTCGGCGTTGCGGCCCACCCCGCCACAATCGGGTTGATCAATATGCTCGGCGAATACGAATACCGCACGCGGGCCGTCGCCGCGGTGGCGCTCAAGCGCATCGGCCGGGCCGCGGTGCCGGCGCTGCTCGAAGCCGTTCGCAAAGGGGACGCCGACCGCCGCGGCCGCTGCGCCGTGCTGCTCGCGAAAATCGCCCCGCAAGAATCGATGGTGAAGGACGCGCTCCTTTCGGTCATGGGTGACAGCGACATCGCCGTGCGGGCCATGGCCGACGAAGCGATGCAACTCGTGAACACCCCCGTCCCCGTCGCGGCCTGATTTGGCAAATCCGAGCATCGCTGGTTAGCCCGACGCGCTGGCGAGGGAGTCGGATGGAGTCTTCGACATCTGACTCGGACATCGCACCGGTAGCCGTTCAACAAATCGGTCGGACGCGGGGTCAGATGTCGAAGACTCCATCCGACTCCCTCGCCAGCGCGTCGGGCTAACCAGACCGGGGAAAGAGCCAAAGACAAACGCCACGGGTTTTCCCGTGGCGTTGTTGTTTCCATATCCCCGATCCGCATTACCGCTTCGAGAACTGCGTTCCCCGGCGGGCGCCGCGGAGACCGTACTTCTTGCGTTCCTTCATCCGGCTGTCCCGGGTGAGAAAGCCGCTGTCGCGGAGTTTCTTGACCATCCCGACGGCGGGATCGTCCGGGATCGCCATCACCGGGGTGCCGAGGGCCGCCGAAGCGGGAGCCGGCGCGTTCGGGTCGGCGGCCGGCTTCGGACCTTCCTTCACTTGGGCTTTGTAGCCTTTGATCATCGTCACGTGGTTGCGCGTGATGATTTTCTGCTCGTTCTTAGGCGAGAACATCGTCTTGACGGCGCGGGCCAACCCCTGCTTGATCGCGTCCGCTTGGCCGGTGATGCCGCCGCCGTTGACGCGGACGATCACGTCGACGCGGGTCAGTTGGTCGGTGATGATCAGCGGGGCCGCGACCGCGCCGCGATCCTTCTCTTCCGAGAAGTAGTCTTCGAGCGGCCGCTCGTTAACCGTGATGGTGCCTTTGCCTTCGGTGACGCGGACGCGTGCCACGGCGGTTTTCCGCCGGCCGGTGCCGAGGTAGAACGTGACCTTCTTCTTCTCTGCCATGGCGGGGAAATCCCTAATCTGTGCGATTACGCTTTGGAGGAGTGATCGATCTTGAATTCGACGGGCTGCTGGGCTTGGTGCTCGTGGGTCGGCCCGGCGAACAGCTTGAGCTTCGTCATCTGCTTGTAGCCGAGCGGGCCGCTGTTGATCATCCGCTTGACGGCCAGCCGGATGATTTCGCACGGCTTGCGGTCGCGCATCTCGGACGCGGAGGTGATCTTCTGGCCGCCGGCGTAATGCGAGTAAGTCTGGTACGACTTCTTCTCCCACTTCTGCCCCGTGAACTTCACCTTCTCCGCATTGATGATCACGACGAAATCGCCGGTGTCGCAATGGGGGGTGAACGTCGGCTTGTGCTTGCCGCGCAGCAGGTTGGAGATCGTGACGGCGAGCCGGCCGACGACGAGGTCGGTGGCGTCGATGACGTACCACTGGGGGGTGACGGTTTCCCGGGTGGCCATGAAGGTGGACATTGCGGCTGGACCTTGGCGGACGGCGGAACACTCGGCGATTCCGAAGACGGCTATACTAAAGCGCCCGCGCAGCTCGTCAAGGGCGCATCGGGAAAGGTGTGTGGCAACGATTTTCGGATTCGGATGGGGACACCGCGCCGACTTCCGAAGTCCGGCTTCGACTTCGGAAGTCCTTTTCGGGGAGGACGAGCGTCGGGAAGTCGCCCACTTCCAACGACTTCCGAAGTCGAAGCCGGACTTCGGAAGTCACACTCTACTCCTTGCATTTCTTCCCTTCGCATCCGCCGCGCTTACAATCCACTCACCGTCCTTTCCCCGGAGTGCCCCCATGCTTCGCCCCGTCGATCGCCGTTCGTTCCTGCAATCGTCCGCCGCGGCCGCGTTGGCCTTCGCCGCGGCCCCGCTCGTGCGCGCCGCCGAGTCCGAGAAGTTCCCGCTGTTCAAAATCTCGTTGGCACAGTGGTCGCTGCACCGGTCGTTCCGCGCCAAGGAAAAGCCGCTCGACGCGCTGAAGTTCGCCGAGATCGCCAAGAAGGATTACGACATCGCCGCGGTCGAATACGTCAACCAGTTCTACGCGGGCAAAAAGAAGGACGAGGCCTACCTCAAAGACCTGAAGAAAGTCGCGGACGACAACGCCGTGACGAGCGTGCTCATCATGTGCGATGGTGAAGGGGCGCTCGGCGACGCCGACGAGAAGAAGCGCAAGCTCGCCGTCGAGAACCACTACCGCTGGGTCGAGTGGGCGAAATTCCTCGGCTGCCATAGCATCCGCGTGAACGCCCAGTCGAGCGGGAAGTACGACGAGCAAGTCGACCGCGCCGCCGACGGCCTGCGTCAATTGAGCGAGTGGGCCGCGAAGATGGGCATCAACGTGATCGTCGAGAACCACGGCGGCTTGAGCAGCAACGGCGAGTGGTTGGCGAAGGTGATGAAGAAAGTCGATCTCAAGACTTGCGGCACGCTGCCCGACTTCGGCAACTTCCGCGTCAGCAACACCGAGGAATACGACCGCTACAAAGGCGTCGACGAGCTGATGCCCTTCGCCAAAGGGGTGAGCGCGAAGAGTCACGACTTCGACGACAAGGGCAACGAGACCAAGACCGACTACCGCAAGATGATGGAGATCGTCTTGAAGAAGCACAAGTACTCGGGCTACGTCGGCATCGAGTACGAGGGCGGCAAGCTCAGCGAACCCGACGGCATCCGCGCGACCAAGAAGCTGCTCGAAGCGGTGCTCAAAGAAATGAGCAAGTAATCACATTCGCGCGTTGTTTTGTAAAGAGCCTTAAGTTATAATTTCTCTATCGCGGCCCGCCTCGTGCGGGCCGCGATTTTTTTCTCTCCTTCGTCCCGCGTATCGGAGGCTCCCTCCATGTCCCGTTCTCTCCGGCGTGGTTTCACGCTCATCGAACTCTTGGTCGTCATCGCGATCATCGCGATTTTGATCGGCCTGCTGCTGCCCGCCGTCCAGAAGGTCCGCGAAGCGGCGGCGCGCATGAAATGCGGCAACAACCTCAAACAGATCGCACTGGCGATGCACAACCGCCACGACGCCGACGGATCGTTCGCCCCCGGCGCCCGCTCGTGGACCGATCAACAGCCGCCGAACTTCGACGGGAGCTGGCCGACCGTCTGGTGCAACGACTTCACCTGGACGGCCTTCATCATGCCGCACATCGAGCAGGACAACGCGTTCCGGCTCTACAACCTCGCCATCTCGTACAGCTCCCCCGGGAACGACGCGGCCCGGCGCGTGAAAGTCAAAGGCTTCGAGTGCCCGTCCGACATCGGCCTGCAAGAGAACGAGTGGACGACGAACACCTGGGCGCGCGTCCGCTCCAACTACGTCGTCAATTGGGGCAACACGGACTACGCCCAAGCGACCAAGAGCGGCGTGGTCTTCGGCGGGGCGCCGTTCGGGCCCAAGCGGGGCAAGCGCTTCGCCGATATCACCGACGGCACCAGCAATACGCTGATGTTCTCGGAAAGCCTCGTCATCGGCGTTTTTTCGGGCTGGGGCGGGGTCCTCAGCGACGTCGGCGTATCGTGCGGCGGGCAGGCCTTCGAAGCTTTCTTCCCGCCGAACAACCCCGGCGGCGATGAATTGGCCCGCGGCTACCCCGCGGAGGCACTCAACGGCCGGCCGATTCCCATCAATGTCGGCGGCGGGGAATTCGACCAATTGAGACAGAGCTTCGCGGCGCGGAGCAAGCACACCGGCGGTGTGAACGTGGCGATGTGCGACGGTTCCGTGCGCTTCTACACCAATTCCATCGCGATCCAAACGTGGCGCAACCTCTCGACCGCCCAAGGCGGGGAAGCTCAAACCGGCGAATGATCGGAGCCGCCGTGCGATTCCTCGTCCCGCTCGCTCTCGCGCTGTCGTCACTCGGCGGCTGCGGGTCTACTGACAACGGGGTGACAGTGGCCGGTACCGTGACGATCGGACCGGCGCCGCTCGCCCACGGGGTCGTGCGCTTCACCCCGGCGTCGGGGACACCGGTGGCCGCGGGCGTCGTCGCCGGGAAATACGAAGCCCGAGTTCCACCGGGCCAGTACACGGTGACCGTCGAAGCGACCTCGGCCCCCGCGGTGGGAACCGGTTCGAGCGAGGATCGCACCAAGACCAAAGGGGCGCCGCCGTTGGCGACGATTCCGGCGAAGTACAGGACGGGCGTGTCGGTCGATATTGCCGGGTCGAACCCGGCGCTGGATTTCGATCTCTCGAAGTAAATCCGAAAAACGAAATCCGAAGCAATCGGAGGGAATCGGAAAGAAGAATGCTCGAAACCGATCCGGATGCTCGCAACGGTCCTCTTCGTTTTCCAATTTTCTTGGTTGGGTGTCGCTTGTTTCGGATTTCGATTTTCGGATTTCGGATTTGGACCCACCGGGTGTCGCTTGTTTCGGATTTCGATTTTCGGATTTCGGATTTGAACTCAGACGTGCTTCGCGGTCGGCTTGAAGAACGGTGCGAAGTACGACCAGTACCCCCACATCACGACGCCTTCGAGCGCCAGCAGGATCAGACCGGCGGGCGGCGTGCTGAATTTCACCATGAAGATGTCCCACAGGGCGATGTTCACGGTGATCGGCACGAGGATCACCAAACCGAGTGGGGTGAGTCGTCCGCTGAGCAGCAGCAGTCCGCCGAGCAATTCCAGCACTTTCACGGCGTCGAAGTAGTGCGACGCGACCATAGACCCGTAAAACTTGAGCGCGTTCTCGTCGGCGGGAGGTTCCATAGGCAGCTTGGCGAAATAGGCGACGCCGGCGAAAATGAACTGGAGTCCGATCAGGACGCGGACGAACAATACGACCCACTTCATGACGATGCCCTCGGCTGGAGGAACGGACTGGGACGCATTCGTTCTATCGGGTGCACCTACCGTCCTTGCAAGAAGGGGGAAGACCGGGCATAATATCCCCATTACTATTCGCCCGTCGAATTGGCCCTCTCCATGTTCCGATTCGCTCCCGCATTTCTGGTGTTCGCATTGGCGACCGGCCGCGCCGGGGCCGTCGAGACGCCGCAGCAACTCGAATTCTTCGAGGCTAAAATCCGCCCGGTGCTCGTGGAACATTGCGTGCGCTGCCACAGCGATGCGGCCGAGTCGGCGAAGAAGCTCA
>JAYTBD010000907.1:0-2628 GCA_043737155.1 Fimbriiglobus sp.
TCGGCGTCGACGAAGGCCACCACGAACTCAGCCACGAACCGGACAGCAACGCCAAGGCCCAAGAGAAACTGACGAAGATCAACGCTTGGTACTGCGAGCAGATGGCTTACTTGGCCAAGAAGCTCTCCGAAACTCCGGAACCGGGCGGCGGCGGTAGCCTGCTCGACAACACGACGATCATGTGGACGAACGAACTCGGGCAGGGAAACTCGCACACGCTCGACAACATCCCGTTCGTGCTCGTCGGCGGCGGCTTGAACTTCAAGATGGGCCAGTCGATCAAGCACGCGAAGAGCGTCCCGCACAACCGCTTGCTGCTGAGTTTGGCCCACGGCTTCGGGCACAACATCAAGACCTTCGGCAACAAGGATTTCTGCGGGGCGGGTCCACTATCATTGGGATGAGTAGATTGTCCGGACTTGGTGGCACCGGCGGGACGCCGGTGCCACCTCAGATGAATTCAGCGGTGTTAACGAGCCGCGGATCGGTCGGTCACCCGTTCGGGTCGTCGAGCAAGGCTTGCAATCGCCCATCCAATGGCGCTAGGAATCGGGCCGGCCACGTCGCATCAATTTGGCCCACGCCGATCAAATCCCGGATATGGGTACGATCCTTGTCTCGCCAAGCGATCAACTTCATCCGCAGCAGCGCTTCCAAATTGGCGACATGAAAATCGATCCCCCGTTCGGAGTCGCCGACTTCGGGCAGGGCGTGTTGGTCCCCCGAGTTAACCTTTTCCCCCGAGTACAGAATGTGAACCCCTTCGCTGGGACGCCCCGCGGCACCGTCGATGAACGTGTCGAGATCCAAGATGCGGTGGTGGATGAATCCCGCCCCTTCGAGCGCGGTCCGAACGGAGTCGAAGTCGCCGCGACGCACGAGAATATCGACATCGCGGGTGTTGCGGACCGCCCCTTCGTCGATGCGGGCGACCCATTCGGCGACGGCATTCCCGCCGACGACCGCATAAGAAACGCCGGCTTCCTCGAGGGCGCGGGTGGCCCGGCGCAGCCGTTCTTTGACCCGTTCCGCGGCCATGAGCGCTCGCTCCCAACCGCTGATGGCTACGACCGCTTGGGTCATGGGCTATTCCCGCTCCGAAACGTACCGTGTGATCGCGTTCGCGAGCCAGACGGTCCGGTCCGCTTCCGTTTCCGCGAACGGCGCCCATTCGCTCCGGATGAGATCGGTGTCGATGGCGTCCCGATTCGCGGCCAGCAGTGTGACGATATCGGCTTGATCCTGCGGGCGGAACGCGACCATCTTGGTCAGGATCAAGCCTTCGGCGGTCGCGACGCGGACGGAAATGCCATCCGCCCAAATCACTTCGGACGCGTCGGCGATTGTCCGCGAATACACGGGCAGCACGGGTTTCAGCCAATCGATCTTCACGGTGCCGAAGTGGAAGGCCGTCAAATGTTCCCGCACGAATTCGCGGATGACGGTCGTTTGATCGAGTGCGAAGCCACGCTCGACCAAATCGTCCAAGAGCATCGGCAATTGGAGTTGCGGAACTTCGAGCAAAAAATCCGCGTCCTCCGTGAAGCGCGGGCGGCCCCGCAGCGTCGCGGCCAAGCCGCCGATCAGCGCATAGCGGATTGATCGCGCGGCGAACGCCCCGGCGAGCAGTTCGACAGCGCGAGTCAAATCTCGGCCGATCGGGGTGTTCTCATCGGGCATGGCGAGCGATGAACTCCTTGATGGCCGCGTGCGTTTCCCGCGCTTCCGCACGCGCCAGTTCGCGCATCGCTGCCTCACGGCCACCGATCCGCAACAAAAACGCGCCGGTATCGATCAGATCGCGGAGTGACCGCATACGCTCCTCATTCGACAGCGCCCGGAATCGGGCCGCATCTTCGGCGATGACATCCGCGTCGTTCGGAAATCGGATGGGCAGGTTCACGACGGACGTCTCGAAAGCGGAGATGATGGATCCATTCTACACCAAGCTCAACCCCATCCGCCGCGGCAAGCGCGCCGGCGCGCCTTCGCCGCCGATCACTGCGCCCGTCCGCGCCGCGCCGTAGAGCGTGAAGCCGCTCGCTTCGGCGATATCCACCGTCAGGATTTCGCCGACCAAGCGGTCCGGGCCGTCGAACACCGCGATGTGGTCCGTCATCGTCCGGCCGATCAACTGGCGGATGCCGCCCGGCGCAGACTTCGCCCCCTGCCGGCTCGGCCCTTCGACCAGCACTTCGACGGCTTTGCCGATCATCGCCCTGGAGTCTTCGAGGCTCCGTTCGTTCTGCAACATCAGTAGGTCGTGGTTGCGCTGCTTCTTCACGTCGTCGGGCACGTCGTCCGGGAAGCGCTCGGCCGCTTTGGTGCCGGGGCGCTCGCTGTACTTGAAGATGAACGAGTTCTTGAACTTGGCCCGATCGACGATGTCCATGCTCTTCTGGAAACTGGCGTCGGTCTCGCCGCAGAAGCCGACGATGAAGTCGCTCGACACCGCGACGCCGGGGATACGCTCCCGGCTGCGGTGCAGCATCTCCCAGTAGTCGCCGATGGTGTAGAGCCGCTTCATCCGCCCGAGCACGTCGTCGCAGCCGCTCTGCACCGGCACGTGCAGGTACTTCACCATCTTCGGCAGGTCGCGCACGGCGTCGAGCAGGTCGTCGGTCATGT
>JAYTBD010000908.1:0-6494 GCA_043737155.1 Fimbriiglobus sp.
GTGGCAAATCTTTCTGGTAACCACTGTACCGGGCTGAAAGATTGGATCTGCCAGCGCGGGTCGGACAAAAACCCTGCGGCTATGGGCCAATTCTAGGAAGTTGCGAGCCCGTAAAGAATTCTCTGAATCTTTTCAGAATTGTCTTGCAGTGTGCGCTTCCCCTCGATAATCTTGCGGAAAAGCGAACGTCTGCACGAAGGCTCACCCATGCGGATCAAAGTCTGGGTGATAATTGCGATAGTGGGCACCGCACTAGCGGTGACGGCCGGCATGGTCATCGGCCGGGCAATTTCGCCGACGCCGAAGGTCGCGCATGACCAACTCGACATTGGCAGTCCGGGAGAGCAAGAGCGACCTGCTGACCTTGGAACGCTACGGGTGGTCATGGGGAAACACTCGATGCCCCGACACGACATCGGGGGCATGACGCGGGGCAGTCGGCGGGAGGTGCGGTTCGTAGTGTCGAATCCGAGTTTGGCCGCAGTGACGATTGGCGCGATCCGGGTCAGTTGCGATTGTTTTCGGGTGGAACTGGACGCCACTCGAGTGGAAGCGGGCACGGAGGTCGGTGGCCGGGCGGTGATCGACTTGGCCCATGAACTGGGATTTGCCGGCGGGCTGACTCTCGATGCCGAGGGCGCGGACAACGGGCGACCGGTGTTCGCCCTCAAGCTGTCCGTCAAAGTGAAGTGAGACGACTGTGCCGAATTGGAGTGCTTGGGTTCTAACCTTTACCCTGATCCGAGGTGCATCATGCGGTTGACGCGTATTGTGAAAGCCCTGCCGAAGGCCAAGACCTTGGTCGCTCTCTTCGGGATGATGATCGGGCTGACCGTTCCGGCCGGAAGCCTACCAGGCCGGCCGCATGCAGATGAATACCATGAAAACGAAGAGTGCGGTAACGCCCAGTCCACATGCAACGGTATCAATTTCGAAGGCACCCAAGCAGGCTGTAACGCGAATAAAAGATGTGTCAGTTTCAGTAATAACGCCTGTTACACCTGCCGTCCGACCAACCCAGTTGGCTGCACCAACAGCGACGCTCGCTACGGACACATCACCTGCCCAGGTCTATGTGATCAGCCCCTCCTGGGGGAGTGCACATTCACCGTCTACGCGTGCAAGCTCTAACCATGCCATACCGCGTCGCCATGTGTCTCTGTTTAGGTTTGGTGCTCCCGGTGGCCACGGCGGCCGATGGCGATCTCGTCGGCCGCGTCCGCGATGAGCACCGGGCTGCACGGGAATCGATCCGAACTCTATCCGCTACGGTCACATTCGAAAGGGTGTACCCAACCCAAGGGGTTAGCGCCCGTGCCAAGTACTGGCGGTCGGGTGATGTCGTACGCATACAGGAAGGCGAAGAGGGAGCCGGGACGGAAGACTATCTCTTAAAAGACGGCGAAATCCGCCAGGTCGGTCGGGCATGGGCCAAAGGAGGCCTGAAAGTCAGCGCAGTCCGGCGGGCCGCCAGTAGTCCATTCGCATTTTGCGATGCGTGGCGGGAGATGATGATCGAGATGAACGGTCCTGGCCTCACCCGGCTCAGCCTGGATCGCTTTCTCGAAGATGCGGACGGGCCGATCTCGGCGGATCGAGTCACGCTCGACGGGCGGCCTTGCGTCCGGCTGCGGTTCTCGCAGATCCACCCCATGGGGGTTAAATACAACATCACACAGTGGTTCGACATCGGGCACAACTATCTAATCCGCAAGGCGGTCGCGGAGAATCCGGCCAGCCCACCTTCCCGCAGTGTCGCCGAGGTGACGGACTTCATCGAACCGGAGCCGGGCGTGGTACTCCCGGTCCGGGTCAAAAGCGACCACTACACCGACGGCGAGCTGAAGCAGACGAGGGTGGTGACCCTGACCGACGTTGTGGTCAATCGGCCGGTTAAGGCCACCGCATTCGCGCTCCCCGCCATTCCGTCCGGGACCGAGTTGCGCGACAGCATCACCATGCGAATGGGGCGGGTCGATTCGAATTGGAACTGGATCGGAGCAACGAAAGAACTCCCCCCGCCGCTCATCAAATTGGGATCGGCCGACCCGGCGAACCCGGACGCGGCCCCGTCCACTTCGGAGCCGCCATCGACCGCCCGGTTGGTGCTGCTGGTATCCGCCACGGTTATTATCATCGCAGCCGTGGTTACGGTCTTCGCGTGTCTACGGCGGCGGCGCGAGCAACCCGCCGACTGAAGGGAATATCTGTGTCACTTTTCTGGCGGTCGGCACTCTTGGTCCTGATCGCTGCTGCCGCAGCGGGCGTCGCTTGGGCGGTCCGATACCGTGAGCCGGTCGGCCCGCCCGTAATCGCGTGTCCCGAGAACGTGGATCTCGGGCCGCAATCGTTCGGGGCGATTGTCGTCGGCCGATTTCGGGTCGAGAACCGCGGGAGTAGCCCCTTGGTTTTAGGGCAGTTCTCCACGAGTTGCTCGTGCGCCGGGGTTGAAATCGAGGAGGGCGGGACCACGAAGCGGGTCGAGGATGTCCACATTCCGCCCGGCGGCTCGACCGAGTTGCTCGTCCGCATCGCCATCGGGGCAAGGCCGGGAACATCCCAAGTCGTGCACGTCTCCTTCCGGACGAATGATTCCGACCGGCCGGGGATAACTATCCCGCTGTTCACACCTCGGGTCATCGGCGGCTTGTACGCCGAACCGGAGTCGGTGGTGTTCGGCGATGTCCCCGTCGGTCTCCCGGCGTCGCGGACGATCCGGCTGTACGCGACCGAAGAGGCCGGCCGCAGCGTCCGCGAGGTCCGAAGCCGCCACCCCGATTTGTTCGCGACGCGTTTCATTCCGCCCAACGGCACGGAACCGGCCCACGAGACCGCCGGGCGGTACTTGGGCACGGTCGAAGTCGTCGCACGCACGGACCGCCCGGTTCCGCTCGAAGGTGAGATCCAAGTCGTGATCGACGAGCAGGCGCAGGCACCCGAGAAGATCTCGGTCGTCGGCGCGGTCGTGCCCGCGATCGTATCCCGGCCGGCCATACTCCTGCTGCCCCGGCACGCCAACGGCAAGCCCTTGTGGTCCGGCCAAATTGCGTTGACCGGCCGCGACGGTGCGGAGATCTCTCTCGCCGTCGAGTCTGTCCCGGACGGCCTCACGGCAACAGTGCGGGCAGACCCGGCCAACCCCGGCCAATGGCTCCTCGACGTGACCGCCCGACCCGCTGGGCTGGCCCGTCGAGAGGTTGCGGTGCGCCTCCGCGCCGACCTGAAGCCGGGCGGGACGGTCTCGGTCTCGGTACCCGTAGTCTTGTCCCCGGGGGATCCATGATCACCGCACCCCACACCCGCAGGGCGTACACGCTCATCGAGACGCTGGTCGTCATCGGGGTGTTGGGCGTCTTGATCGGTTTGCTGCTGTCGGCGGTGCAAGCGGCCCGCGGGGCGGCCGCCCGGGCGGCGTGCCAGAACAACCTCAAGCAGATCGGCCTCGCCGCCCACCTCCACCACGACAACCACACCACCTTCCCGGCGGCCCACGACGATCTCGAAGGCCTGCCCGACTCCAAGGTCAATTGGCCGATCCGGCTGCTGCCGTACATCGAACAAGTCCCCCTCTGGGAACAAACGGTCCGGGCCTTCCACGTCATCCCACGCACGAGGACCAATCCGCCGCACGTCGGCCGGGCCACCGTCGTCAAGCTTTACACCTGCCCCGCCGACGGCCGCCTGAGTGCCGCCCTGACGGACGACCGCGGGTACACCGCGGCCTACGGCTCGTACGAGGGCGTGTCCGGGGGTGGCGGGGTATCGGGCGGCGGGTACAACGGTGCGATGCCGGGTTTTCAGGGCATTCGGCTGTCCGCAGTGACCGACGGGGCCAGCAACACCCTCCTGATCGGCGAGCGACCGCCGTGGGGTCGGTATCTGTCCGGGGCGTGGTATATCGGGGGCATTCCGGACCGCGCAATCATGGGTGACCCGAACTGGGCCGGCGGCGGGATCCTCTCGATGAACGTGGACGAATCGGGCGAGGACCTCGGTTGCCGCGGGCCCATCCGGTATGGCCCTGGCCGGCTCACCAACCGGTGCGACGTGCTGCACTTCTGGAGCTTGCATAGCAGCGGGGCCAATTTCATTTTCTGCGACGGGTCGGTTCGGTTCCTGCCTTACTCGACCGAGCCGATCATGGTCGCACTCGCCACCCGCGCCGGCGGCGAGTCCGTATCGCCGCCGGATTGAATCCCATTGGTAGTCACTTCCCGTCGTGCGCGTACTTGTGAGGAAGGGCCGCGGACTCGACCGATTCCAACTGCTCCATTCCCGGAGCGCGAGCGATTCGGGCCCGACGAACACGGAGACCGTCGGCACGCCTTGTATCCGCCGACCGTGCTGCCAATCGAGACACGCCCGGATGTTGAGAGGAGCACTCACCGGTTTCATCCTCTCCGAGCGACACGTTGAATTCGACCCGGCGCCCGAGCGGAGCCTTTTCTATGTCCCGCAAAATGTCCGGTATCGGCCATCGTCCGGGGGCGGCTGTTGGTACGGTGCCTGTTCGACGCTCTCCGCATATGGCGTCGTCAACACCGCCAGCAGGCGTTGCACCACCGAGAGGTCGTCGCGATCCTCGGCTGCGGAGAGGGCTTCCTCCACCCGGTGGTTGCGCGGGATGACGGCCGGGTTGACCGATCGCATCAGGGTTACGGCCGAGGCGACCGGCTGACCCTCGCGACCAACTCGCTGCTGCCAGCGGGCGTGCCAGCCTTGGAAGTCCGGCTCCCCGTATGGCTCGCTGGCCGGCGGGCCTTCCACCGATAGGTCGCGGAAGGTGTTGGTGAAGTCGGCGCGGTGTTTCCGCATCCAATCGAGCAACGACCCGACGAGTTCGGCATCGCCGGCCTCATCCGTCCGAAGTCCCAGCTTCTTCCGCATGCCGGCCAACCAATAGCGCTCGAACAGCGCGGGGAACTCGTCCAAGACCTCCGTGGCGACGGCCACGGCCTTCTCCGGTTCGGAATCCAATAGCGGCAGCAGAGACTCGGCCAACCGGGCCAGATTCCACCGCGCGACGATGGGCTGGTTGCCGTAAGTATACCGGCCGGCGCGGTCGATCGAGCTGAAGATCGTGTCCGGATCGTACGCGTTCATGAACGCGCACGGGCCGTAGTCGATCGTCTCCCCGGACACCGCCATGTTGTCGGTGTTCATCACCCCGTGGACGAATCCGACGAGTTGCCACTGCGCGATCAGCGCGGCCTGGCGGTCGGCGACCGCGCGGAAGAACTCCAAGTACTTTCGCGAGGCGGCGACCAGTTCGGGGTAGTGCCGATCAATCGCATAATCGGCCAACGCCGCCGGGGTCGTTCCATCTTGCAACGCGGCCGCGTACTCGAACGTGCCGACCCGGATATGGCTCTCCGCCACGCGGGTCAGGATCGCACCCCGCCGCGCGGTTTCCCGCTGGACCTGCTCGCCGGTGGTGACGACCGCCAAGCCGCGCGTGGTCGGGATGCCGAGGCCGGCCATGGCTTCGCCGAGGATGTACTCGCGGAGCATCGGCCCCAGTGCGGCGCGGCCGTCGCCACCGCGCGAAAACTTCGTCCGCCCCGAACCTTTGAACTGGATATCGACGAGCCGGCCGGCCGGGGTGCGGTGCTCGCCCAGCAGGATGGCGCGTCCGTCGCCGAGCATGGTGAAGCCGCCGAATTGATGCCCGGCGTAAGCTTGGGCGATCGGCCGGGCATCGGCGGGGATATCTTGGCCGGCGAATAGAGCGGCGGCGGCGGAAGGCGAGATCGCTGCGAGATCGAGACTGAGTTCGCCCGCCAACCGGTGGTTCAGCAGCGACACGCGCGGTTCGCGTACGGCGGCCGGCATGGCCGGTGCGGAAAGCACGCTCGGCAGCCGCGAGTAAGTGTGTTCGAATCGCCAACCCACGATGTTTTCGCGGGCAACCGACGCAGGCAGAGCGGACATACCTTCCTCCGGACGACTATTTTCCCCTTCAATTATACTTCCCGGCAAAGGCGATCATTCACGATCCCGACGCCAATAGGGACTTCCTTGCGGGAGGGGGCGGCGACAGCGAGAAAACTGGTCCGAAGGGCTATTCACTTCGTTCCTGTCGCGCCGATCGGCGTCCGAGCCCGGTGAGTATTCGCGGTCGTGTTTGGCACGGTCGGTGCGTTAATTTTCCCAGGCAACAACCACTGTGGAGAATGAACATGCGAAAGTACATCTTGGCAATCACGGTCCTCGCCTTGTCCCTGTCCGGTTGCAAATTGTTCGAGCGCGATCACGACTCCCGGTTTCGACCGACGTCGGGATATGAAGCTGGGAGGTGAGCTATGGGGGGCAGTCGAAGATACACGATGGCGAGAAGAGTCACCCCATCGTGCGCCCGAACAACCCCGCCATCGCTTTCAGCTTCACGAGCATCGCATCCAGCGTTGCGAAGTCGATCGTCTGCGCGCCGTCGGACACGGCGTGATCCGGGTCGGGGTGGGCTTCGATCAGCACCCCGTCGGCGCCGGAGGCCA
>JAYTBD010000909.1:0-2617 GCA_043737155.1 Fimbriiglobus sp.
CGGGGTGGGCGGCAAGCCGATGAGGTCGATGTATAGGCGGCGGAGGAGGACGCGTTTGTCGGCGGCTGCGACCGGTTTGAGCCCGCGTTTCGTCCGCTCAGCAGCGACGAACGCATCGATGGGGTTTGTGCTCCCCTTCGGAACGACCGGACGTACGGGTGTGCGGAAAGACCAGTGGTCGCGCGGGTCGGGTTCGGGGGCATCGTCGGCGGATGCCTTCGCCCCCTGTTCGATCCACTCCTTCAACTTGGCGATCTGCTCCGGCTTGAGGGGATGGCCCTCCGGGGGCATCCGGGTCGCGTCGTCCGCGGAGGAAACGCGGGCGATCAGTGCGCTGGCGGCCGAATTGCCGGGGACGACCGCTTCCGCCTTGAGGAGGTTTGCGGCGCTGTCGACGCGCAGCTTCGACTTCTGCGCGAGCGCCCCGTGGCAAGCGAAACAGCGCTCTTGCAAGAGAGGTCGAATATCCTTTTTGAAATCGACCGGATCGGCGGCGAACGCCGTTACGGGCAGCGATAGTAGGATCGGGATGCCGAGCAGCCGCATGGAGAGCGTACCGTGGTGGCGATGGGAGCACGGGCGGGAGTTCGATTCAGACTAACCCCAGGCATCTTCGGACGCAAGCTGTCCGACTCCGACTTCACCGCCGGCGCACGATCGCGATATCGGCCTCTAGTACGGTCGAGTACAAGATTCGAGCCATCGGCTCCGCTACAATAGCCCGGATCAAAACCGTATTGGCTAAGTCCCCGACGGATCACGCAATGTCGGCTTCCCGCCGCGAATTCCTCCGATTCGGTTTGTCCGCGTTCGGCTCGCTGTCGTTGCCCGCGTTGTACCGGTTGCGCGCGACGGCCGCCCCCGCCGGCGAACGCACCGCCGTCATCATCGTTTGGCTCCGCGGTGGCGGGAGCCACTTGGATACGTACGACCCCAAGCCCGATGCCCCGGCCGAATACCGCGGGCCGTTCCGGGCGTTGCAAACGAAGACGGTCGGGCTTCGGGTCACCGAACTCCTGCCCCGCCACGCAAAGATCTCCGACCGCTTCACGATCCTCCGCTCGATGGCCCACACCGGCGGCGGGCACCCTGCCGGTTCGCTCCAACTCCTCGGGGGCGATCCCGACCCGCAAGACAAACTCCAACCGGCGCTGCCCGATTTGATGAGCGTCGCCCATCGGCTCCGCTACGACCCGCGGCGGGCACTCCCCAACTACATCGGGGTGAACCCGATTGTCCACTACGACAACTTCACCATCGCCGGCCCCGCGTACTTGGGCAACGCCTACGCGCCGTTCTCCGTCACCGGCGATCCGAATGCGCCGGACTTCCGCGTGCCGAACGTGGGGTTGGCCAACCCGGGCGAGCGGGAACAATTCGCCGGCCGCGGCAAACTGCTCGCGGATCTCAATTCGGTGCGTCGCGGTCTCGACGGCGGCAAATCCCGGGAGGGGATCGATACCTTCCAAGAGCAAGCGATCAATCTGCTGACGAGCCCCGAAGCGGCGCGGGCGTTCGATTTGAACCGGGAAAATCCGAAGATCCGCGACCGCTACGGCCGCAACGCGTGGGGCCAACAGCTTCTGATGGCGCGGCGGTTGGTCGAAGCCGGGGTGGAGATCGTCACCAGCGAATTGTCCGGTCCCCTGTGCGGCCGGGTTCAAAACTGGGACGACCACGCGGTGAATCACAACGTCTTCGAGGCGCTCAAATTCCGCGCGCCGTACTTCGACCAAGCGGTCACGGCGCTCATCGAAGACATCTACGATCGCGGCCTCGACAAACGGGTCTTGGTCGTGGTCACCGGTGAGTTCGGCCGGACGCCTAAGATTTCCTATGTGGCCAGCAGCGGGGGCGGGGTGGCGAGCGCGGCCGAAGGCGTCCTCCAACCGGGGCGCGACCATTGGCCGGCGGCGAACTCCATGCTTTGGGCCGGCGGCGGCATCCCGACGGGGCGCGTCATCGGCGCCACGGATCGCCTCGGCGAGTACGTCGTCGACGGGCGGGCCGGCCCGCAGGATTTCCTGGCGACGATCTACCGCCATCTCGGGATCGACTACGCCAATGTGACGCTGCCCGATCAAAATGGACGGCCCGTGCACATCGTCCAAAACGGCGAGGCCATCCGCGGGCTGGTTGCGAAGTGAGGCCAGCATGCTTGCGATGGAATTTCGATAGTGAGTGCGGCTCGCTTCGATCGGTCGTATGATCCGATCTTCCCATCCGACGCCAATGTTCGCAATCGGGGAACATCATGACCGCCTCCAAGCGAACCACGATGATCGCGCTGGCGTGGCTGCTCGCGGGCCATCTCGCTGCGGCGTGCGCTTTGGAGAAAGCCGACCCGCTGGCGGAGACGCCCGACAAGATCGCATTCTTCGAGAACAAGATTCGACCGCTGCTCCAAACCCATTGCATCGATTGCCACGGCGAAAAGAAGCAGGGGGGCGGGCTGCGCTTGGACAGCCGATCCGCGGTGTTGAAAGGCGGCGAGTCGGGACCCGCCATCGTGCCGGGCAAGCCCGAGGCGAGTCAACTCGTACTCGCGATCCGTTACTCGGACAAAGAACTCCGGATGCCGCCCGAGAAAGCGCTGAAGTCCGAAGACGTCGCTAGC
>JAYTBD010000910.1:0-2617 GCA_043737155.1 Fimbriiglobus sp.
CATTTCTGGCAAAGTGACGTTCAAGGGCAAGCCTGTTTCATCTGGCAAGATATTCTTCTCCCCAGACCCATCCAAAAAACGGTCGGGCCCGAGTGGATACGCCGAGATTAAAGACGGTAGTTTCGACACATCTTCGACGGGCGGCAAGGGGGCGATCTCCGGCCCGTTGATCGTCGCCATCGAAGGCTTCGAACCCGTCGAGGGTAAGAGCGCGGATGCCCAAGGCTCGATGAAGGGCCTCTTCCCGCGCTACGAGACGACCATCGAAGTCACCGGGGACATGACCAAGGATTTCGACGTGCCGAAAGATCCGCCGAAGAAGTCACCCGCTGGCGGTGCCATCACTCCGTGAGATCGAGCATTTCAAACATCCGAGCCGCGAGCGTGAGCTGCGTTTCCGAACGGGACGCAGCTCACACTCGCGGCTCGGAGCATTCTCGACCCGTCAACGCGTCTGTTACTCACGGGTTCTGCAATCGGCCATTGGGACGCCGCAGCGGCACCGCCGCGGCGCCCGGCGACGTTTCTACTTGACCCGCTTCGGGTACGGCGGCCGCTTGCTCTCCGACTTCGGTTGCTTCTTCAGCGCTTCCAGCGCCAATTCGATCGCCTTCTCCAACTGCGGATCCCTGCCGGCGATCACGTCCTTGGGCCACATGTCCACGTCGTGGTCGGGGGCGACGCCTTCGTTCTCGACGATCCAGCCGTCCTTCGGATCCCAAATGGCGAAGCTCGGCGCGGTGACGGTGCCGCCGTCCATCAGCACGGGGTAGCCGCTGATGCCGACGAGACCGCCCCACGTGCGCTTGCCGACGACCGGCCCCACTTTGAACTTCTTGAACATGTACGGCAACATATCGCCGCCGCTGCCGGCACCTTCATCGGCGATCATCACTTTGGGCCCGTGCACCGCCGCGCTCGGGCTGCGCCACTCGGCGCCGTAGCGCGGGGCCCAATAGCTGGCGAACGGCCGGGTCAGGGCTTCGATGTAGTAGTCGGCGATTTGCCCGCCGCTGTTGAAGCGCTCGTCGATGATGAGCGCGTCCTTATCCACCTGCGGGTAAAAGTAGCGCTTGAAGTAAGCGACGCCCTGCGCCGCGGTGTCCGGCACGTAGACGTAGCCGACCTTGCCCTCGGTCGCTTTTTCGACCTTGCGCAAGTTCGCTTCGACCCACTCGCGGTTGCGCAACGCCAGTTCGCCGGTGTTGGGCTGCCCCGGTATATGCGCGATCGGTTCGACCGTGACCGAGCGGCTCCCTTTGCCGTCCGGCGTCGGCCCGACGGTGATTTCGATGCTCTTGCCGCCGGTGTTCTCGAACAGGCTATACACCTCCATAGGTACCTTGAGTTCGACGCCGCGGACGGCGAGCAAGTACTCACCTTCCTTCACATCGACGCCGGGGGCGGTCAGCGGCGAACGCAGTTCGGCGGTGAAGTTCAATCCGCTGTAGATCTTCTTGAAGCGGTAGCGGCCCCCGGCGATCTCGTAGTCGGCGCCGAGCAGACCGCCGCTGACGGTCTTCTTCTCCACGGCCCGTTCGCCGGCGGTGTAGCGGCTGTGCCCCACGGCCAGTTCGCTGAGCATCCAACCGACGACGCGGTATAAGTCGCCGCCGTTGTGGACGTGTTCGAGGAACGGCTCGTACTTCTTCTTCACCGCGTTCCAATCGGCGCCGTGCATGTTGGGGTCGTAGAAGAAGTCGCGGTTGATGCGCCAAGCTTCGTGCAGGATTTGCTTCCACTCGGCGCGCGGATCGACGCGGACTTCGATGGCGTCGAGGTTCAACTTGCCACTTCCGGTCGAAGCCGGGCGTCCGCCGCCGGTCGCGGCTGGTAGGGTGGCGGCGCCGGCGCTGCCGCCGATGAACCACTCCGCGGGATCGGTCGGGCGAGCGCCGGGCACGGAGTAAAGCATCTTTCGGCCGTCCGGCGTCAGCTCGTAAGTGCCGATGCCCGCCTGCACGACGGTCGACTTCTTCAAGTCCACGTCGAAGCGTTGGAGGATTGATCCCACGGGACCACCGGGGGCGCGTCCGCCGCCGGTGTCCGGCCGGGTGATCATGAAGAGTTGGCCGCCCGAACCGGCTTGCAAATTGGCGTAGTTCCCGCTCGGCAGCGGCAGGGCGATGATCCGTTGGTCGATGCCGTCGAAGTCGATGGCGAATTTCGACTTCGCCGGCTCCTTCTTGTCGTCGTCTTTCTTCGGCTCCATCGGCTTGGCGGGCAACAGCGGCTGCGGGCCTTTCTCCTCGTCGCTCTCCTTGAGGAACGGCGACGCCGTCCCCTTCTGGAGCACCGCCATGTAGACCGCGAAGCGTGGCGGGCGGGCGTCGCTCGCCGACTGGCTGAAGCCGTGCTTGCTCAGGCCGGTGCTATCGGACGAGATGAAATAGAGGTACTTGCCGTTGGCGTCGAAGACCGGGTCGCTCGCTTCGCTCTTGCCGTCGGTGATGGGGAACGATTTGTTCTGTTCGACCGAATAGACTCGCACGCGCGCGATGTGCGCCGGCGTTTCGGCGGTGTACGTCACCCACTTGCTATCGGGCGACCACGACGAGAACTTGATCCCGCTACCGCGGCCGAATTCGTCCGTCGCGATCTTCGTCGATTTGCCGCT
>JAYTBD010000911.1:0-2616 GCA_043737155.1 Fimbriiglobus sp.
GAATTCCTGCCCGCGCCGGAAGTGCGCTCTACTTTGTTAACGTCGGGCCGAAGGGCGACCTGATCCCCGACACCATTACGCCTGCCGTTTCCGCGCGAATTCTCGCGGGGACAGCGGGCGTTGCTTGTTTAAGATGGCGCTACCGGCGCGTACTTCGCCACGATCGCTTTCGCCGTCTTCAATCCATCGACCGCGGCGCTGACGATGCCGCCCGCGTAACCGGCCCCTTCGCCCACCGGGAACAGCCCCGGGATGCCCGGCGATTCCCGCGTCGCATTGTCGCGGTCGATCCGCACCGGGGAACTGCCGCGCGACTCCGGCCCGGCGATCACCGCGTCCTTCAAGAAGCGCCCCTGCCAGCGTTGGTCCATCTGTGGCAAGCCGTGGCGCACGGCGTCCGCGACCATCGGCGGGAGCACCTCGCGCAAGTCGGCGACCACCGTGCCCCGCGGATAACTGCTGTAGGGTTTGCCGGTCGTGGCCCGGCGCTGCACGAAGTCCTCGGCGCGCTGGATCGGCGCGGCATAGGCCCCCCGGCCCAACTCGTAGGCTTTGCGCTCGTACTTTTCCTGCAGCCGCATCCCGGCGAGGACGTCCTTCCCCTCGAATGCTTCCAGCGGCACCGTGACGACCAACCCCGAGTTCGCATACGGCGAATCGCGCTTCGACAGGCTCATGCCGTTGGTGCAGAAATACCCCTCCTGCGACACGCTCGGGATGATGTAACCGCCGGCGCACATGCAGAAGGTGAACAGGTCGTGTTTGCCGTGGGCGACCAAGGAATAATCGGCGTTGCCAATGGACTCTTCGTGGGCATGACCGCCGTACTGGGCGCGGTTGACCGTGTCTTGGGTGTGCTCGATGCGGACGCCGAATTGAAAGGGCTTCTGCGACATCGGCACGCGCCGGCGGGCGAGCATCTCGTAGGTGTCGCGGGCGCTGTGGCCGATGGCGAGGACCACGAGCGAACTCGGGATGAAGCCGCCTGAAGTCTGCACGCCCTTCACACCGGCATCGTCGAAATGCAGGTCCTCGACCTTGGTGAGGAATCGCACCTCGCCGCCCAACTCTTCGATCTTCCGACGGATCGCTTTGACCACGGCGGGCAGGCGGTTGCTGCCCAAGTGCGGGCGGTGGTAGTACAGGATGTTCGGCCGGCCCGCCTGCTGCCCTTTGCACTCGGCGAAGAGTTCGAGCACGCGCAGCACGTCCGAGCCGGTGTTGCGACAGGTGAGTTTGCCGTCGGAGAAGGTGCCGGCACCGCCTTCGCCGAAAAGGTAGTTGCTCTCGGGATGGAAGGCGCCGCCTTCGTCGAAGGTTTTGACATCGCGGATGCGCTCGGTGACGCGCGTGCCGCGTTCGAGGACGATCGGCTTGTAGCCATGCAGGGCGAGGAAGTACGCGCAGACCAACCCGCCCGGCCCGCTGCCGACGACGACGGGGTGATTCGCGATCGGCGCACTCCCCGGCGCCGGCATGGCGAACGGCGGTTCGACATACGCTTCGATGCTCGCGGTGGGGCCGACGGGGAGTTCGTAACCGTCGGGCGACTCGAGTTCGACTTCGAAGTTGTAGACGAACTGCAACCGGCGCTTATCCCGGCTGTCGAGCGCCTTTCGCAGGATGCGCCAGCGTCCGAGGTCGGCGGCCTTCACGCCGAGGGTCCGCGCGACGTGCGCGGGGAGGCTCGCTTCGAGTTCTTCGATCGGCAAACGGAGGTTCGTGATACGCAGGGCCATGAAGGAATTGTAGGAGTCGCGTCCGTAGACGCCCCCGACATGAGGAAGGGCCACCAGATGTTCTCCGGTTGCCCTTTCGCATCGTCGAGTTTCTCCATCAGGCAACCGCTGTCGGAATCGCCTTAGCTCCCTTGCGGAACGAGCGGAATAGGCCCAGCCCTGCGAAGCCGAGGCCGAACAGCACCGCCCCCGCCGGGGCCGGGGTCGGGTTGACAGCTGGCCCCGGCGTCAAATTGGCGGTGAACGCCAAATCATTTCCCCCGAAGGATTCCCAGCTGTTCGAGGTTAAAAGAGCGAAATTGCTCCCGTTGTTTTGATACACGAATTGCCCACCGGAATAAGCGCCAGGATTACCCGGAATGTATCCAAAATTGGAGTTCTCATTCGACGAGTTGAAAAAATTGCTCGCGGAGAGAAAGAGAACGTACTGTGTGTTTTGCGTTAGGTTCACATTCGTCGTGATGTTGATGTTGTTGAAACCAGTGCCAGGGCCGGTGTTCGTCTTCAATCCGCTGCTGAAGAGGACGGGCCCGACGGCTCTGAATGTCGCCTGATCCCATTTCATGACGATCCCTTCGAACCGAGAGGTCGCACCATCAAACGTCCGCATACGGAAGGAGAAGTCGGTTAGAAAGGTATCGGTGGCACCCACTGTAATCGTTTGCCCGTAGGTCGCGGTATTCGGCTCACCGAAAGTGCCAATGTCGCTAAAGCCGTTCCAACTCGGCAGAGTGGTGATGAATGCCGCTTGGGCGCGGGTACTCGTCAGTACTACAGAGGCAATGACAGCAGCGAGGCCGCCGAGCGTCCGAATCCAGAACCGATCCATGATGTCTCCTGGTGCACGTGGCCGTAGGTGTGCAATGACCACCGGTCG
>JAYTBD010000912.1:0-6485 GCA_043737155.1 Fimbriiglobus sp.
CGAATTCGGCGTGCCGTTCCCCGGCGCCCCGGTCGATCCTTCGAAGTGGACCCAGACCGCGCTGAAAGCCATGCCCGCCGAAGGGCGGCTCGACTGGCCTGCGCTCTTCGGACGCTCGGCTCCCGTCGTGCTCGATGTCGGTTGCGGAAACGGGCGGGCGCTCATCGCGAGCGCGCTCGCCCGGCCGACGCACGATCACCTCGGGATTGACATCCTGCCGGTCGTCATCCGCTACGCCCGCAAACGCGGGAACCAACGCGGTCTGCCGAACCTCAAGTTCGCCGTGCTCGGCGGGCACGAGTTGCTCGAGCAGTACGTGCCGCCGGGGAGCGTCTCCGAAATTCTCTGTTACCATCCGCAGCCGTATTACGATCCCGCACTCGTTCACAAGCGATTGATCACGCCGGGGTTCCTCGCCAACGTCCACCGCTCGCTCGTGCCCGGCGGATTGTTCGTGATCCAGACCGACAACCCCGGCTACTGGAAGTACATGAAAGCCATCGCGCCGGTCTTCTTCGATTTCGCCGAACACGCGGGCCGCTGGCCGGACAGTCCGAAAGGACGGACGCGCCGGGAGATCATCGCGATGAAGAACAAGCTGCCGGTCTTCCGAGGCACCGGCACGGCGAAGTTGAACCTGGGCGAAGCGGAAGCGCTGGCGCTGGCGGAAGCGCTGCCGGCCCCGACGTTCGACGCCGACCGCCGCTTGCGGGAGTTGGACCGGATCGGGTGAGCGCTGCCAACGATTCTTAAAAGTCTTACGGTATGGAACCGTCTCGTAGGTCACGCTCTGCGTGACGCAGGTGAGGAATTCAGCTCGGTTGATAGCGGGAAGCACGTCACGCAGAGCGTGACCTACTTGAGTCCCATTTCACCCCGCACTTCGCGGAAGGCAGTCAGCGCCGCGTCGATCTGTTCGTCGCTGTGCGCCGCCGACACTTGCAAGCGGATGCGGGCTTGACCCTGCGGGACCACCGGGAAGCTGAACGCGATCACGTAAATTCCCTTCGCCAACAGTGCCTCGGCGACCTTCCCGGCTACCGCGGCGTCGCCGAACATCACGGGGAGGATCGGCGTCGGACCCGGCTTCACCGTAAACCCCGCCGCTTCCAAACCGCTCCGCATTTTCGCCGTGTTCGCCTTCAATTTCGCGCGGAGATCGGCGCTCGCATCGACCAATTCGAGCGCCTTCATCCCGGCCGCGACGAGCGAGGGCGGGACCGAGTTGCTGAACAAATACGGCCGCGAGCGATTGCGCAGCCAATCGACGATCTCGGCGCTCGCCGCGGTGAACCCGCCGCTGGCGCCGCCGAGCGTTTTGCCGAGCGTGCCGGTGATAATGTCGATACGGTCGAGGACGCCGAGTTCCTCGGCCCCGCCGCGTCCGGTGCCGCCGAGGTGCCCGGTGCCGTGGCAATCGTCGATGGCGACGATGGCGCCGAATTCGTCCGCGAGGTCGCAGATGTCCGGCAGCTTCGCCAAGTCGCCGTCCATGCTGAAGACGCTGTCGGTGAAAATCATCTTGAACCGGCAGTCCTTCGCTCCGACGAGCTCGGCGCGCAGATCGGCCATATCCGAGTGTTTGTAGCGGTGGCGCTGGGCTTTGCAGAGCCGGACGCCATCGATGACACTGGCGTGGTTCAGTTCGTCCGAGAGGATCGCGTCCTGCGAATCGAGGAGCGGTTCGAACAGCCCGCCGTTGGCATCGAAGCAAGAGATATACAGGATGGAATCGGGCCGGCGGAAGAACTCGGCGATCTTGCGCTCGGCTTGTTTATGGATGTCCTGCGTGCCGCAAATGAATCGCACGGACGACAGGCCGAAGCCCCAGTTATCGAGCCCCTCGTGCGCCGCCTTGACGATGTCCGGATGATTGGCCAAACCCAGGTAATTGTTTGCGCAGAAGTTGACGACCCCGCGGCCGTTCACCGCGATGCCCGGATTCTGCGGCGTTTGGATTTGCCGCTCGCGCTTGTGCAAGCCCTTGGTTTTCAGGTCGGCGAGTTGGGCGCCGAGGTGCGCTTTGAGCGATGCGTCGGGCATGGCAATCACGGGGTTGGGGGCAAACTCAGGGCGTCGGTGCGACCGCCGTACTTCTCCGGCGCTTGAGGCGCTGCATCAGAAACTTCCACGCCAGCGGCGCGACCGAGATCAGCACGATGAGCACCACGATGCTGTCGATGTTGCGCTCGACCTTGAAGTTCAAATCCCGGCCCACTCGGCGACCGATCCAATTGACCAATGGCTCGGCCCAAATGTGCAAGGTGTAGCCCAGCAGCATCATGCTGCAAATCCACGAGATTCCGCCGGCGATGTTGAACATCAGGAAGCGTTTGTAGTCCATGCGGCCGATGCCGGCGACGACGGGGGCGAACGTGCGGATGATCGGGATGAACCGCGCGATGATGATCGTCTTGCCGCCGTGCTTCTCGTAAAAGGCTTGCGCCGCGAGGAGATAATCCTTGCGGAAGAACCACGACTTCTCTTTCTGGAACAACCGCGGCCCCGCTTTGTAACCGATCCAATAGCCGACGCTGTCGCCGAGGATGGCGCAGACGCAGAGGCACGCCGTCAGGAGCATCGTGTTCTCGACGGACCAATAACCTTGGGCGACGATACCGAGGGTGACGAGGAGCGAATCGCCCGGCAGGAAGAACCCGATGAGCAGGCCGGTCTCGATGAAGACGATGAGGTTGACGACGGCGAACGCGGCCCAGAAGAACTCCGGTTTGCTGAGGATCACTTGCCATTGGTCCGGGTTCGTGAGGTTCGTGAGAATCTCGACGAACACGGCCTTCATCTGGCCCAGGAAGTCTTCCATGCGCGGCGGTGCCCTTCAAAAGGAATCCGCCGCATCGCTGCGGTGGGTCGTACGTCTTGGGTGGGTGGCGGAGGGCGTTACTTGTCGTCCTTCTTTTTCTCGTCTTTGGTCAATTCGAGCACGATGTCGTCGTCGCCCTTGCCGTCGAAGTTTTCGGGGCGCTTGACTTCCCCGCCCTTGTCTTCGGTCACCGCGATCGTGAGCTTGTCTTTTTCGAGCTTCCAGATGCCCTTCATCGTCTTGCCCTTCTCCGGGCCTTCGTCGGGCGAGATATCGATGGTTGCGGGCTTGGCCTTGGCGTCGACTTTGACCGTGGCCACCTTCGTTTCGCCCTTGATCGTCATGGTGAGCTTGTCGCCCTTGAAGGTGACGCCTTCGAAGGTCTTGATCAGCGCTGCTTCGGCCGGTTTGCCACCTTTGGTCAAGCCGGTGACTTTGTAGGTGCCGTCGGGGCCTGCGGGTTTGTCGTCGGCCGCGAGGACGAACAGCGCCGGGGCGAAAAACAGGAGGGTCAAGGTTGCGAAACGCTTCATCGCTGTCCGCCGTGCTTGCGGGAATTCGGGGTTCGGAACGGCGGTTGTTCTAGTGACCGGTCGGCTACTTGTCCTTTTTCACGACCGCCTTGACCATCACCATTTTAACGACACCTTCGCCGAGGCCGCGGAAGTCGGCCGGGCGGGCGCCCTTTTTGTTGAAGACGAGCGTGAGTTCGCCCCGTTCCACTTTCCAGATCCCGGGGACCGTTTTGACTTCTCCGGTGGCCGTCTTGAAATCGATTTGGAAGGGCGGCTTGGAAGTATCCACCGTGAACTTGGCCGAGTCCTCACGCATCATCAGCTTCACCGACATCGCACCGTCTTTGAAGGTGACCGTCGACGTCTGACCTTTTTCATCGCTGCCTTTGCCGTTCTCGAAGAGTTCTTTGAGTTCGTAGGTGCCGTCGATGTCGGAGGCTTTTTCTTGGGGGATCGCGGACGAAGACAGGAGTATGAATAGAGCGGTGGAGATGCGGAGCATAGTGGTGGAACTCGAAAAGAACACGTAGGGGCACCCCTTGTGGGTGCCCTGATCGGGAAGCATTTCAACCATAAAGCAACTTGGGCATCCGGTTCGGGGCACCCACAAGGGGTGCCCCTACTTCACAATCGTATCGAACATCGCGAACGCATCCGGCAGCGCCTCGCGCACGATCAGCAGATGCTCGAGACCTTCGTATTCTTTGTACGTCATCGCTTTCGCTTTCGCATCGTCCAGCGTCTTTTTCAACTTCCGCACTCGGGCCAGTGTGAAATCTTTATCGCCGACGCCGATGAACGTGGGCAACGCCGCGAACAGTTCCGGCTTGCGGATGCGCCCGTCCCCACCGAACGCGGCGAGGCCGGCGAACTTGCCGGGATATTTTTGGACCGCGTCGATGGCTTGCATCGCCCCCATGGAGTGGCCGACGATGAAGATCGCCTTCGGATCGATGGGATAGCGTTTGACCAATTCATCGATGATTTCGCCGACGGGCGGCCCGCCACCGACGAGACTGAGCGCGCTGCGCGGGGCGACCAACATCCAGCCGCGCTCGCGGCAGAGCTTGAGGATTTGCCCGTCGCCGTAGCCTTCGAAGAACATGTTCTCGGTCCCGCCGGCGCCGTGCAGGGCGATGACGAGTGGGATTTTCGGATTGGTCCCCTCGACGAGGAATTTCGGGGGTTTGGGAACGAATAGCCGGGCGGGCGTGGTCGTCTTGCCAGTAGAAATGCTCAGGTGGAAGTCACCCGGGCGTTCGGCGATGAAGCACTCCTTATTGTCTTGATTCAACACGATGAAGTGCTTGAGTTGTTGATGCATCTTCCAAGCCGGCATGTCCGTCTCGGCGGCCTCGCCTTTGATTAGTTTCTCGAAGAGTTCCCGGCGGTCGCGGGCCGTCGCCCATTCGAGCGAATCCCTCGGCAAGAGCCGCATCGCATCCGCGGCGGTGTCCACCGGGTCCGGCTCCGGGAACTTCTCCTTATCATTGTCCCGCGGAATCTCCCGACCTTCGGTGCTCATGCCGATTTGTCGCATCACGACGGTCTTCTCGCCGAGCCGAATCCAGACGAAGAGCGTGAAATCCCCGGCATTGGTGGGCAAGGAAGAGGTGTTCTTCATCGGGAGCAGCTCGACGGTAAACCGGTTCAATCCGGTCATTTGAACCGAGAGATTCTTCGGCATCGGCGACTTAACCGAGTAGAAGGCCCGGATCCTTACCGCAAGGTTGTGCTGCGGGACCACCACGTACCGCGTCTCAGGCACCACGTACAAACTCTCAGCCCACTTCTCGTCGTCGCTCGGCTCCTTCCCTTCCAAGATCCACCGCGCCTCGTCGAGCGTTCGCCCGGCTTCGCCGAACTGGTTCGTGAAGAACAGCGCCGTCAACTTCGTCAGACCCTCGGCGGCTTTCTTCTTCGACTTCTCGTCGGTCGTTTTGTCCCATTGTTTCTCGAACGCTTTCAACCGTTGGCCCAGTTCATAGCGCTCCGCTTGGGCGGAAACGGGACCGCCTACGAACACCGAAGCCACTAAGCTAAAGAGGAGTCGCATCGGTGCATCCGAAAGTGGGGTTGGAAATCGCGCGTCAAATCGGGTGTAATCTTCCCACGTCACCGGGGCGGGTGCGAGGTCAGTTGCGCACGGTCCGCCGATTTTACTCCCGAGAAAGGATTCTCAGCATGTTCCGCTACCTAGTCGTCCCCGTCCTCATGGCCGTGGTGCTCGTGCCCGATTGGGCCACGGCCATCGGCCGCCGCAATCCCGTGTTCGCCCGGCGGGCCCAGCCGATTTCCACGGGCTACCCGGTGCAGTACTCGCAACCGGTGTACTACTCCGCCCCGCCGGTTCAGTATGCGATGGCTTCCAATTCTTGTTGTCCGCCATCGTGCCAGCCGACCGTGGCGACCGCCCCCGCGAAGCCGACCGTTGTGCCCGAACGCATGGAGCCGGTGAAGCCGAAGCCCCAAGTGCAAAACATCCCGCAGGCCCAACCCAAGGCGGTCGAACCCGATCCGAGCTTCAAACCGGTCGGGATTACCGAGACCCTGCCCGCGATGAAGGACCCGATCCCGGTGCTGCCGACGCCAAAGCTCAAGGAACCGGAAATGATCCCGGTCGTGCCCGTCGTGAAACCGAAGGACGAACCGCTGCCGACGTTGAAGTTCGACCTGAAGAAAGACGAGCCGAAGAAAGAGGAACTGCCGAAACTCGAGCTGCCAAAGCTGGATGTCCCGGGTATTTCGCCCATCGAGCCATTGCCCATTCCGAGCGTGGTGAAGTCGAGCCCGTTGAATGCGGATTCGCCGAAGTTGAAAATCGACCGCTTCCCGGTCGAAGGCGCAGCCCCGGCGTCGCCCGATTCGCTGCGGCTCGTGACCTTCTACAACTTCAGCGGTCGCGAACTGACGCTGACCCTCGCCGGCAAGGATGTGATGGTCCCGAGCAAGCACAGCGTCGAAGCGAAGCTACCGACGACATTCGAATGGAAGGTCGGAGCAGTGGCGCAGGCCGACGGCGCCATTCCGCCGACGGCGCCGGGGTTGGACATCGTCATTGGGAAGTGAGCGGCCGAGGAATTCTTCTGGAACCACGACTGGCATCGCCGTGGGGGTGCGGGCGAGCCGGGCGGCGTAAGCCCCCGGAG